>JAYUGL010000220.1:0-4374 GCA_043738385.1 Sterolibacteriaceae bacterium | reverse complement strand
GCCGTGCAACCCAGTGATCAGATAGAAAAACGCGATTGCGGGGTTCGTAACTTCAAAATAAACCATCGTCGCCAGCTGCCGCCAGGCCAGCAGTTGGCCGAACAGAAAAACAAATGTGAAAGCGCCTGCAGCCAGCAGGCCGACGCGCATGGCGTCCATCTCCCCACGACGTACCGAATACTGCGCCCATTGCAACGCAACACTGCTCAATATCAACACGAAGGTATTCGCCCATAACAGCCTGAGTTGGGGCGCGGGGCGCCAGTCCTCATACGCCATCCGCCCTCCATAGGCGATGACCAAAAGCATGAACAAGACCGCGACCACGGCAAGAAATACCCGGAGCGCGACTTTCTTCGCAAGCCCGGAAGGTGCGCCTCCGGCGTAAAGGTCATCGAGCTTGCCCTGGTCCGTCACCCAAGGCTTGGCCGTCAGTTCTTGAAAAATATTCACTTCAGCTCGCGTCGTTGACCTTCTGCACCGCTACGCCTTATTGCCATGACCAGCGACCTCGCGCGGCGGAACGTTTTGCGGTATGAAGTCCTGCTCGGCACCCGGCACGCTGTAATCGTAAGCCCAGCGATAGACCACGGGTAGCGTGGCGCCGAAGTTGCCATGCGTCGGAGGGGTATGGCTGGTTTGCCACTCCAATGTGGTGGCGTTCCAGGGGTTGGGGCCCGCTGGTTTGCCCTTGAAATAGCTCCGGAACAGGTTATACAAAAATACCATCTGGAAGGCACCCACGATCAGCGCGGCAACGGTGATACCGGCGTTCAAGGACTGCGCCGATTCGGGGATAAAGTCGGTTCCTCCGACTGCATAGTAGCGGCGCGGCACACCCAAAAAACCCAGGTAATGCATCGGCAGGTAGATCGCATAGGTGCCGAGGAAGGTGGCCCAGAAGTGAACTTTGCCCAAGGTGTCGTCGAGCATGCGCCCGGTGATCTTGGGGTACCAGTGGTAGATCGCGCCGAACACGACCATGATGGGCGCCACGGCCATCACCATATGGAAATGGGCGACCACGAACATGGTGTCCGAAAGCGGTACGCTCACAGTGACGTTGCCGAGGAACAGGCCCGTCAAACCGCCGTGGATGAACGCGAAGATGAAGCCGATCGCAAACAGCATCGGGACAGTGAGTTGGATGTTGCCGTGCCACAGCGTCAGTACCCAGTTATAGACCTTGATCGCCGTGGGAATGGCGATGATGAGGGTGGTGGTGGCGAAAAAGAAGCCGAAGTACGGGTTCATTCCGCTGACGTACATGTGGTGCGCCCAGACCAGGAAACTCAAGCCCCCGATGGCCACAATCGCCCACACCATCATGCGATAGCCGAAGATGTTTTTTCTCGCATGGACGCTCAACAGGTCGGAGACGATACCGAAGGCCGGCAGGGCGACGATATAAACCTCGGGATGACCGAAAAACCAGAACAGATGCTGAAACAACAGCGGATTGCCGCCTGCATGCTCACTTTGTTGTCCCATCGAGACGAGGGCGGGCATAAAGAAACTCGTTCCCAGCGTCAGATCCAGCGTCATCATGATGGCGCTGACGAACAAGGCGGGAAAGGCCAACAGCGCCAGGATGGTGGCCATAAAGATGCCCCATATCGTCAAGGGCAGTCGCATCATCGTCATGCCGCGCGTGCGCGCCTGCAACACGGTGACCACATAATTCAAACCACCCATGGTGAAACCAATGATGAATAAAGCCAGGGAAACAAGCATCAAAATAATACCCCAGGTCGACCCTGGAGTACCCTTGAGGATTGCCTGGGGCGGGTAAAGCGTCCAGCCCGCGCCGGTCGGTCCGCCTGGCACGAAAAAACTGGCAACCAGTAACAGAACGGCGGATAGATAGACCCAGTAACTCAGCATGTTCACGTAGGGAAACACCATATCGCGCGCACCAACCATCAGCGGGATGAGGTAGTTGCCAAACCCCCCCAGGAACAGAGCGGTGAGCAGGTAGATCACCATGATCATGCCGTGCTGGGTAACAAACTGAAGGTAGTTACTCGGATCGATAAAGGAAAAGCTGTTCGGGAAACCCAATTGCAAGCGCATCAACCACGACATCACCAACGCCACCAAGCCGATCCCGATCGCGGTGACCGCATACTGGATGGCGATGACTTTGGCGTCTTGGCTCCAGATGTACTTGCCGATGAAAGTTTTAGGATGGTAGAGTTCCATCTCCTCGACTTCTACCGCAGGGGCGAAATCCGATGCGTCGTGCGCAACGTAATCCATCATAATCTCCTGTTCGATATATACCTGTTCAGCTGGCCGGTCATTTCAAGGTATTGACGTAGGCAACCAGGTCATTGATCGCCTGATCGTCAGCCAGAATTGCAGAAATCAATGCCATCTGTGGTCCGTACAAGTCCTGTGGATGAGCGCCGCGAATACCCTGTTTGAAATTCTTCAGTTGCGTCACCAAATACCAATCGCTCATACCCTTCAGCGCGGGGGCATTCGTTGCATATATACCACGACCACCAGCACCGTGACAGGCTTCGCAGGTCACATAAGTCTTTTGGCCGGTCTTCGCATTCCCCTTCACGGTGGCCGGTGCAGGATGATCCGGTAGCGTTTTGATATAAGCGCTGACATTGTCGATTGCCGCGTCGTCGCTCAGCGTCGCCGCCATTGGAGCCATCATTTTTCCGAAGACATCCTTGTCGTGTGCGCCCCGCGCTCCTTGTTTATAGTTCTTCAGTTGGCGTTGCAGGTACCAGGCTTCCTGCCCGCTTAATTTCGGCGCATTCAGCGCTGCATTGCCCTCCGCCTGCATGCCGTGACAGGCGGAGCACACGGCAAAGAGTGGCTGGCCTGCAGCCGCATCGCCGGCTGGGTGCGCCGAGGTTTGCGCGAAGGTCGGATGGCCTTTGAGCCACGTCTGAAACGCCGGCTCTTCCTCCACGACCACTTTGCCACGCATGGCGTAGTGCCCGACGCCGCACAACTCGTTGCAGAGGAGGTCGAATTTGCCGGTTCGGGTGGGCGTGAACCAGATGAAGGTGACCAGGCCCGGCACCAAATCCATCTTGGCGCGGAACTGCGGTACGGTGAAGTTGTGCAGGACGTCGATCGAGCGCAGCAGCAGTTTGACCGGCTTGCCGGCGGGCAGATGGAGCTCCGGACTCGAGACCAGGACGTCGTCCTGGCCGTTGGGATCGGCGGGGTTTAGCCCAAACGGGTTTTTCTCGCTGACATGCCGCGCATCGACGGTACCGAGCTTGCCGTCAGCGCCGGGGAAGCGAAAGCGCCAGTGCCACTGCTGGCCCACGGCCTCGACCACCGCCGCCTCTTGCGGGGGGTGGACGAACTTCGCCCACACGAACAAGCCGGGCGCCAGCATGGCGGCGACGCCCACGGTGGTCACTGCGGTGAGCCACCATTCCAGCTTCTTGTTCTCGGGTTCGTACTTCGCCCGGCTCCCTTTGCGATGCCGGAAGCGGATCACGCAATAGGCCATGAACAAATTGACGGCGACGAAAACAAACCCCGTGACCCAGAACGTCAGGCTGATCGTGTCGTCCATCGCCCCCCAGTTGGAGGCGATCGGCGTGAAATACCAAGGGCTCAGGAAATGAAACAGGACCGAGCCAGCGATCAATAAAACCAACGCGATTGCTACGCCCATTGCTCTGGCCCGGTTGATTGCACAGAAATTCGCCCGAAGTACACCTCATCCGCGCCGGAAGGTCAATGAGGAGTGAGCCGGGGTCGCGCCAGCGTCCCCACCAACGCGCCGCTTACGCCTTTCCGGACCGCCAGATGCCGAGAATGATCCACAGGCTGTTGAAGAACGCAACCACGTAGCCCAGCAGACCCAGCGCTGGCAGCAGCGGCATGCCGAAGAGCTGCGGCCCGCCGGTCACGCTCATGACGATCGCGGAGCCGATCACCAGCGAAGCCGTCATTATGCCCATGGTCGCGCGATCGATGGTTCGATCCAGGCGCAGCCCGAAGTCGTCGAGGCGCTTCAGGTCGAGATCAATTCGCAGCTTGCCGCGGCGCGCGTCGCGCAGCAGCCGCACGATGTCGCGCGGCACGCTGCCGACGAGATTGACGATGCCGGCCAGACCGTCACGCCCGCGCTGCAACACCGCAGACGGCCGATAGCGCTCGAGCGTCGCCTGACGCAGCGGCGCCTTCAGGTGCTCGACGATGCGGAACTCCGGATCGTACTGCCGGCCCAATCCCTCCAGGCTGATGAGCGCCTTGAACAGCAGGCCTAGGTCGGGCGGCAGCACGATCGAGTGCTCGCGCACGATCGCGCCGAAGCGGCGCAGCAGCGCCGCGATGCGGATGTCCTTCAGCGGCATGCCCTCGACCTCGAAGACCAGCTCGCCCACGTCC
>JAYUGL010000219.1:0-4399 GCA_043738385.1 Sterolibacteriaceae bacterium | reverse complement strand
ACTCAATAATTGTCCACCCCGACGAGCAAGTTCCGAGCGATCAAGCCAGATGGGCAAGTAGTTCATTGCCACTTCGTAACCCAAAGTGTCGTGCCGTTCGCCGGCAGGCCGGTCCGTTACTTTTCCTTGAAGCATCTGTTGCAGATCGGGGCGTAAAGACTGAAAACCATTTGCAAATTTGCCCGGATCGTGGATGGCAAACAGAAAGAGAAGCCAAGGCCGCAATTGCTCGCCCGACAAGCCAGAAGTGCGTGCCAAGGCCTCCAGCCAAGCCGGTTGGCAGTCAATCAGCACTGACCCAACCGCCGCCACATCCAAAGAGTGATAGACCAACGGGTGCCATTTCTGGTCACCGGGATAGTTCGGGTCGGCCTTGCCCCAATAATCAAAAAGAGAACTCATACATTCGTCATACTCACGCTGGATGTTCAGGTCAGTCTAACCGGCCCAAGGCTCACCAGGCGAGCCAGTGAAAATTCAATGCTCATTCGCTACTAACACCCGCAGCCCGGCATTCCACCCAAGGCAAGATACAATTACATACTGCTGCAACACTGTCGTGTTTCCTCTGATTGCAGCGCCAGAACCCTGTTATATCGAGCCCGAATTCCATGTCTTCACCCCTGATCAAGCCCTTTCGCGGCCTGCGCCCGGCCCCCGGCCGCGCTGCCGACATCGCCGCACCACCCTACGATGTCCTCTCCACTGCTGAAGCGCGCGTCCGTGCCGCCGACAAACCGTGGAGTTTTTTGCACATCTCCAAGCCCGAAATCGATCTACTACCGGACACCGACCCCCATGCACCCGAGGTCTACGCCAAGGCAGCGAGCAATCTTCAGAAAATGCTCGCCTCCGGCGTTCTGGCCCGCGATGAACAGGATTGCTACTACGCCTATCGGCTGACGATGGGCAAGCATGTGCAGACCGGGCTGGTGGCGGCCGCATCGGTAGCCGACTACGATACCAATCGCATCCGCAAGCACGAGTTCACCCGGCCCGACAAGGAAGACGACCGCGTCCGCCAGATCGAGGCGGTAGGCGCGCAGACCGGCCCGGTGTTGCTCGCCTATCCGAATTCGTCTGCCGCCGACGCGTTGATCGCGCAGGCCAGCAGCGGCAGTCCCGATGCCGACGTTACCGCCGACGACGGCATTCGCCACACCATCTGGGTCATCCGCGACGCCCGCATGATCGCCGAAATCAGCGAAGTGTTCGATGCCATGCCGGCGCTCTATATCGCCGACGGACACCACCGCTCTGCCGCTGCTTCACGCGTTGCCGCGGCGCGACGCAAAGCCGGAGCCTCAGGATCGGATGCCGACTATTTTCTCGCGGTGATCTTTCCTCATCACCAGATGAAGATCATGGACTACAACCGCGTGGTCAAGGATTTGAACGGTCTGGCCGAAGCCGACTTCCTGGAGTGCGTCGGCGAATGTTTCACTGTCGAGTCCGCCGCATCCGCAGTGCACCCGACGAAGCCCACGGAGTTCGGACTCTATCTTCCCGGGCACTGGTTCAAGCTGACCATCAAACCTGAACTGGTACCGCACGCCGACCCGGTAGCGCGTCTGGATGTCAGCCTGCTCTCCGACTACCTGCTCGGCCCGCTGCTGGGCATTGCCGACCTGCGCCGCGACAAGCGCATCGATTTTGTTGGCGGCATTCGCGGGCTGGGCGAACTGGAGCAACGCGTCGACAGCGGTGAGATGGCCATCGCGTTCGCACTGCATGCGACGCGCATGGAAGATTTGATGGCGGTCGCCGATGCCGGCGAAGTCATGCCGCCGAAGTCAACCTGGTTCGAACCCAAGCTCGCCGATGGTCTGGTGTCGCACCTGCTCGACTGATCGAATAGATTCCAACCCTTCTGGCACGGCCAGATTTTTGGTTTATTTGAGGCGCAGCAATGGAAAAGTTGTTCCTTAAAATAAATACTTATCAACGGAGGATTTACCTATGACCGCTACGCTCTACTACGTCGTTTATTCGGCGATTCTGACCTGGATGTCGTACATCGTCGGCAGCACGGTTCGCAACAAGTTGTGGACGCTCAAAGGCTACATGATCGGCATGGGTAACCGTGATGATCGCGACACAGTGGCTCCGCCGACGACGCTGTCGCGCCGTGTCGACCGCGCCGCGACAAACACGATCGAATCTTTTATCACCTTCGCGGCGCTGGCGCTGACCGCGCATGTGGCCGGCGTTGACAACGAGCAGGTGGCAATGGGCGCGATGATTTATTTTTGGGCGCGCGTCGGCTACCTGTTGCTCTACTACGTCGGCGTTCCCTACGTGCGCACCCTGATCTGGTTCGTCAGTGTCTGGGGACAGATCATGATCATCAGGGCCATCCTCTAGGAAACATCAAGCATCGGCAAACCGGCATTCACGCGCACCCGTCCGGGTGTCTCCATCGACGTGCGGGAGTGCCGGTTCAGGCCTTGCCCAGCGAGCGTTGCATCAGTACATGGGGAATGCCCGCCTCCATGAACGACTCGCCCGTTTTCTCGAAACCAAACCGTCGGTAAAATCCCGCAGCCTGCGTCTGCGCATGCAGCACGAGGTGTTGCTGCCTGACGACCTGTGCCGATTCCAGCAAACGTTCCAGCAGCGCCCGGCCCACGCCCTTGCCGCGCCAGGCAGGCAATACCGCCATGCGGCCAATGTGGCCATCCGGCAACAAGCGGCCGGTGCCAATGGGCGTTCCCGTCGCATCGTAGGCGACGACGTGGCGTGACACTGCGTCGCTCGCATCCCACTCCAGCGCCACGGGTACTTTCTGCTCCACGATGAAAACTTGTTCCCGCACCTGTCGCGCGTCCGCCGCGAGCACGCTCCAGTCGCCTTCTTCGACTTGATATTCAACAATGACCACCGGCGTGTAAATCGGCACCCGATCAAAAAGTTCAATCACGTCGCGATTGCGCATGCGGATGCAGCCGATCGAACCGAGTTTGCCCATTTCAGCACTGTCCGGACTGCCGTGAATGTAGATGTAACGGCGCATGGTATCGAGGCTGCCGAGCCGGTTGAAGCCCGGCTCCCTTCCTGAGAGCCAGAGGATGCGGGTCAACATCCAGTCGCGTCCCGGATTCTGCTCACCCAGTTGTGGGGTCCACATTTCTCCGGTCGGGCGACGCTTCACGAACACGGTGTTTTCCGGAGCACCAGCGCCTATCTTGGCGCGAACGATATGCGCGCCACGTGGCGTCTGGTAGCTGCCATAGACCTCTCCAGCGCCCCTGGTCGCGGTGGACACCCGGTAGCGATGCAGCAGGCGGCCGTCATCGGCAAACAGTTCCAGGGTCTGACCCGGCAGGCTGACGCGGATATGCATTTCAGGTTTGCAATGTCCGCGTGCGACGGGCGGAGAAAAAACTGGACAGCAGGCCGCCACATTCTGCTTCCAGCAAGCCTCCGGCAACTTCGGTGTGATGATTGAGCCGCGTCTCGGCGAACAGGTTAACCACGCTGCCGGCCGCACCAGTCTTGGGGTCCGTGGCACCGAACACCACGCGCCCGATGCGGGCGTGCATGATCGCACCGGCGCACATCACGCAGGGCTCCAGCGTGACATAGAGTTCGCAGCCCGGCAGTCGGTAATTGCCCAAGTGTGAGGCGGCGGCGCGCAGCGCCATGATCTCGGCATGGGCGCTGGGGTCGTGGGCGAGGATAGGCTGGTTGAAGCCGCGACCGACGATCGCGCCGTCCTTGACCACCACCGCACCGACCGGCACCTCGCCGCAACTCCCCGCTTCATGCGCCAGTTCCAGCGCGGCTTGCATAAATTTCGGATCCATTCCGATATTATGCAACAGTGCCCTCTCCGACTGGACGACACAACCCTCAGGAGATGCAAATGGTCAAGTACAACGTCACCACCGCCTTCGGGCTGCCCAATTTTCACGTTGTCAAATCGCATGGCATCGTCCGCGGCATTACCGTGCGGTCTCGCTCGATTGTCGGCAACTTCTTCGCCGCCATCGAGTCTCTGTTCGGCGGCAACATCACCCTGTATGCCGATCTGTGCGAGAGAGCCCGCGAGGATGCCTACGACCGGATGTGCGCTCACGCTACGCAATGCGGCGCCAACGCAATCATCGGCGTTCGCTACGAATCCAACGATGTCATGGCCGGAATTACCGAGGTGCTCTGCTATGGCACCGCGGTAACGGTCGAGCCGGTGCAATAACACATGCTGAAGAAAACTTTTGCACTCGCGCTGTTGTTGTTGTCGTGCTGCGCCTCCGCCGCCGAATTCAAGGTCTCGAATGTCGGGCTGAGTGGCAATGAATTGAAGGAAATCTGCGACCGGTCTGAGGCCGAATGTTTTTCCTACATCGTCGGAGCGATTGACGGCTTCGAGGTGGCATTTACGGTTTTTCTCGATGCG
>JAYUGL010000218.1:0-12105 GCA_043738385.1 Sterolibacteriaceae bacterium | reverse complement strand
GAAAAATGGCCCGATCACTATTTACGTGGTGAAGGACGGCAAGTGGGACGCACTGGAGACCGTATCGCCGGGCACAGCGCCTGCGGCAGAGGCCAAGCCTGAAGCCAAAGCCGATGCCAACGTTGACGTAAAGTCCGAAACAAAAGCGGAAGCACCCAAGGACGCAGCGAAGAAATAAGTTGCGCTTCGCGTATCCGCAAGCAAAACAACGGCGCCGCTAGGGCGCCGTTGTTGTATGCACCGTTTAAATGTAACCCATGGATATTTTTTTCCAACAGATACTGAACGGCCTGCTGTTGGGCAGTATCTATGCGCTCGTCGCTTTGGGTTACACCATGGTCTATGGCATCCTCGGCCTGATCAATTTCGCCCATGGCGAAGTGGTGATGATCGGCGCGCTGACCGCGCTGGCCGTGGTCAAGCCGCTGGTCGGCGTGCTGCCGGGGCCGCTGGTGGCCTTGATCGGATTGGTGGTGGCGGCGCTGGTGTGCATGGCGCTGGGCTTCATCATCGAGCGTGTCGCTTATCGTCCGTTGCGCAACGCACCGCGCCTGGCGCCGCTGATTACCGCCATCGGCGTCTCCATCGTGCTGCAACAACTGGCGATGATTATTTGGGGCCGCAACTACCATCCGGTGCCCGAGCTGCTGCCCAGTACAGCGCATGAAATTTTCGGTGCGCAAATCAACGAGCTGCAAATCCTGATCATGGTCACCGCGGCGCTGACCATGGCCGGCCTGCTGCTGCTGGTGAACAAGACCCGACTCGGCCGCGCCATGCGCGCGACGTCCGAGAATCAGAGCATCGCCGCCTTGATGGGGGTGGATGCCAACCGCATCATCTCGCTCACCTTCGTCATCGGCTCGGCGCTGGCGGCACTGGCGGGTTTCCTGGTCAGCGCCAACTATGGTGTTGCCCACTACAGCATGGGTTCGCTGCTCGGCATGAAGGCGTTCACTGCGGCGGTGCTGGGCGGCATCGGCAACCTCGGCGGCGCGATGCTGGGCGGCGTGTTGCTCGGCGTGATCGAAGCGCTGGGTGCTGGTTACATCGGCGACCTGACCGGCGGCGTGTTCGGCTCCAATTATCAGGACGTGTTCGCTTTCTTCGTGCTGATTACCGTGCTGGTGTTTCGGCCCTCGGGGCTGATGGGCGAACGGGTTTCCGAGCGCGCATAGGGCAGGGTTTATTCGCTTCAACCTTGTCTCGCTGATGTGATAAAGTAGATACGTTTTCGTATCTACTAAACGAGGTCTGCCATGTTCGCTACTGCAAAAATCTTCAAAACAGGGCATAGCCAAGCCGTGCGTTTGCCCAAAGCTTTTCGCTTAGAGAGCGATGAAGTGTGGATCAGCAAAAATGAAACGACGGGTGAAATCACGCTGATTCCCAAACCGACGCCAGATTCGCTCGACACCTTCTTTGCCTTGCTCGAAGCGGAACCATTGCCGCGTGATTTTCTTGCCAAGCGGCTTAACAACCCTGCTGAAGAACCGCACAATCCGTTGAAGGACTGGAAGGCGTGATCCGCTATCTCGTCGATACCGACATCGCCAGTTATTTTCTGCGGCAGACGTCAGCGCCGCTTAACGGGCGCATGAAAGCAGCGATGCGTGAGAAAGAAGTCGCGCTGTCGGCGATTACCCGGGCTGAATTGCGCTATGGACAATCCCTGATGGAAACCAAAGATCACCGGCGCAGGTTGATTGACATGTTTTTGCAGGAAGTGCCGACGCTGGGATGGACATCCGCTGCCGCAGACCAGTATGGCCATCTTGCAGCGGCGCAGAAAAAAGCCGGAAAACCCATCGGCCATATGGACACGCAGATTGCCGCCCATGCGTTGGCTGTAGCCCTGACGCTGGTAACGCACAACACCCGCCATTTCAAGCGCATCGACGGGCTCAAGATTGAAGACTGGATGCGCTGATTTACATAGCAGAATGAAAATCACCATTGACCTGCCGGATGACCTGTTGCAAAAAACCGAAGCCATTGCCACATCGCACGGACAAACCCTTGAGCAATTCATCGTTCAGTTAATACGGCGTGAGACTGGCAACGCTGATGCTACTACCGATGCCAATATCCTCGCATGGACGCGTCGATCTCGATGCCATCTTCGCTAATCCGATCTATGCCCGTCTGATCGGCAGCTTCGAGGAGGTCAATCGCAACTGATGGCCACCTGCGGGAGGACGTGGATGGCATGCAGGGTAGTTTCAGGAAAGTGGCGTAAGGGAATATGGACAAAATTATTCGTTCTGATGTTAAAAACCGAGCCTTGCGCTTCATCCTGCATGCTCAGGAAGTAGTGCGTATCATCGAAAATCGGAACTAAAGGAGATACCTCGTGTTCACTCACCTCCGTATCCAGAATTTCAAGGCATGGCGCGATACCGGCGACATCCGGCTGGCGCCGCTTACGGTATTCTTCGGCGCCAACAGCGCGGGCAAAAGCAGTCTGACGCAATTTCTGCTGGCACTGAAACAGACCGTAGAGTCGCCGGACCGGCAGCGAGTGTTGCATGCCGGCGATGACAAGACCGTGGTGGATCTGGGCACATTCCAGGACATGGTGTTCCGCCATGACACGGCTGCACCCATTGAATTTGAGTTTGGCTGGACGACCGCCAAACCTCTGATAGTGCGTGATCCCCATTCGGCAAATTCCGTGTCATCGAATCAGATTCACTTTACGTCTTTGATTCGCTATAAGGATGAGCGCCTTCAAACGGAGAGGTTTGAATATCGTCTCGGTAGCGATGAGGATCAAGCATTGCATGTAGGACTTGAGCAGAAAGAAAACGGCAAGGCGCCAAAGTATGAATTGATTGCCAAACCCTACCAATTGGTACGGAATAAAGGCAAGCCATGGCCATTGCCCAGCCCGGTCAAGTTCTATGGTTTCCCGGACGAAGCTGTCGCCTATTATCAAAACTCCGGGTTCACCGCTGACTTCGCTCTTGAGCTAGAACGCTTGTTTGGACGGTTGTATTACCTCGGCCCGTTACGCGGCTACCCGCGCCGTAGTTATGGCTGGTCCGGTGAGGTACCTGACCACGTTGGCTGGCGCGGTGAGCGGGTGATCGAGGCCATCATGGCCGCACGCGGGCGTGCCATCAGCCCTGGCTACAAACGCAAGAATCAACCCTTCGAAGCGTTGATTGCACGCTGGCTGCTGGAGATGGGATTGATTCACTCCTTCAAGGTGCGGCCCATCGTGGAGAACCGCAAGGATTTTGAGGTGCGGGTGGTCACCGCGAAAGGCGGCGCAGAAGTCAATCTTACCGATGTCGGGTTCGGCATCTCCCAAGTGCTGCCGGTGGTGGCCGCTTGTTTTTACCCACCGCCTCACGCCACGCTGATCCTTGAGCAACCGGAAATCCATTTGCACCCGCAGGTTCAGGGATATCTGGCCGACCTGTTCATCGAGGCCGTTCAGGCGCGGGAAGACGGAGAGAATCGCGATATGCAGCTCATCGTGGAAAGTCACTCGGAGCACTTTCTCAACCGGCTTTTGCTTCGCGTGGCGGAGGAAAAAATCAGTCCGAAAGATTTGGCCATTTATTTTTGCAGCCCGTCAGAGCAAGGCGCGCGCATCGAGCCTTTGAAGGTTGATTTATTCGGCAGCATCGAAAATTGGCCACCCGATTTTTTTGGTGATGACATGGCCGATATTGCCGCTCGTGTTGATGCCGCCATGCGCCGTCAACAAGGGAGTAAATGAGGGATGGCTGGGCTGTGGGTGATAGATACCAATGTCGCGGTAGTTGCAAATGGCAAGCATCCGGAGGCATCTCCACAATGTGTGCGAGAGTGTGTTCGGCGTCTTGAGGGCATCCACCACGATGGCCGCGTGGCCATAGACGATGCATGGCGCATTCTTCGCGAGTACCGGCAAAACCTTTCCGAATCCGGCCAACCCGGCGTTGGAGATCGGTTTCTGAAATGGCTATTGCAGAATAACGCCAATCCAGAACGCTGCGTCAAGGTTGCTCTGACAGTTATTGACGAAAATGCGCAGGAATACGGAGAATTCCCCGACTCGGCGGGCCTGGCCGGATTCGACCCATCCGACCGAAAGTTTGTGGCTGTTGCCAATGCTCATCTGAACAAGCCTCCGATTTTGCAAGCGGTAGATTCCAAATGGAAGCTGTTCAATCCTGCCTTTCTTGAAGCGGGCATTAGCGTTGATTTTCTTTGCTGAGATGATTAGTGATTACCAAAGATTAGAAATAGGAATGCCCCGATCTGTCGAAGGGAATCTATCCAATGGTTGGATTATTGATCTGATGTTTAAGGGGATTTCTATTTCTAGCAATGGCCTGTCCAACGGTGAAATAGAAATAGGCGGCATGGCGGAGCAGGGATACAAAGGAGACGGTGCATGAACAAGAAAATCATGGTGCCGCCGAACGCCCAAGCCAGCCGGATCGCCGCCTTTCAAGAGAGTGCCATCCGGCGCACCTGGCATGAAAACGAATGGTGGTTCTCGGTCGCCGATGTCGTGACGGTTCTGACCGACAGCAGCAATCCCGCCGACTACATCAAGAAAATGCGTTTGCGGGACAAGGGGTTGGCCAAAGGGTGGGGACAATTTGTCACTCCCCTTCGAGTCGAAACCGGAGGCGGCGCGCAGCAAGTCAACTGCGCCAACACCGAAGGCTTGTTCCGCATCATTCAGTCCATTCCCTCACCCCGTGCCGAGCCTTTCAAGCGCTGGCTGGCGCAGGTGGGTTACGAACGGGTGAAGGAAATCGAAAACCCGGAACTCGCCAGCGCCCGCGCCCGCGAGTTGTATCAGGCCAAGGGCTACCCCCAAGCGTGGATTGAGAAGCGGCTACGCTCAATTGCCGTTCGCGGCGAATTGACCGACGAATGGAAACAACGCGGTGTGCAGGAAGGCAAGGAGTACGCCATTCTCACCGCTGAAATCGCCCGCGCCACCTTCGGCGTGACGCCTGGCGTGCACGGCCGGATCAAAGGATTGGACAAGGTAAAGACCGGCAACCAACTGCGCGACCACATGACCGACCTGGAACTGATCTTCACCATGCTGGGCGAGGCCAGCACCACGGAAATCGCTCGCAGGAAAGACGCTCGAGGCTTCACCCCAAACCGCAAGGCAGCGAAAGAAGGCGGGTCCATCGCCGGCAATGCCCGCAAGGAACTGGAGGCCAAGTCGGGCAAGCCGGTGGTCAGCCGGCAGAACTATCTGGCGCCGCCGAAGGTAGCCGGCGCCATTGAAGCAAAGGGACAACTTCCACCGGTCGGTAAGCTGGGTAAGAATAAGGCATGAAGAAGTCCGCGTGGCTCGGGGCATTCCTGATAGCGCTCGCCTTGGTCGTTGCGCCGTTTGCCGTGGGCAGTCTGGGCAACGCCTGGGTCAGGGTGCTCGACTTTGCGCTGCTCTACATCATGCTGGCGCTCGGCCTCAACATCGTGGTCGGCTTCGCCGGCCTGCTTGACCTTGGCTACATCGCCTTCTATGCAGTGGGTGCCTATCTCTATGCGCTGCTGGCTTCGCCACAGTTCGGCCTGCACTGGCCGGCGTGGGCGATCCTGCCGCTGGGCGCGGTGGTCGCCGGTTTCTTCGGCGTGGTGCTGGGCGCACCGACGCTGCGCCTGCGCGGCGATTACCTTGCCATCGTGACCCTGGGTTTCGGCGAGATCATCCGCATCTTTCTAAACAACCTCAATGCGCCGTTCAACCTCACCAATGGACCCAAGGGCATCGCCGGCATCGACCCGATCAGCGTCGCCGGGCATCCTCTGTCGAAGTCGATCGAGGTGGCCGGCTTCGCAATTCCGGGCCTGTATTTCTATTACTACCTGTTCGTCGTCCTTGCGCTCGGCATTATTTTCGTCACCATACGTTTGCAGGATTCGCGCATCGGCCGCGCCTGGGTAGCGATACGCGAGGACGAGATCGCCGCCAAGGCGTGCGGCATCAACACGCGCAACGTCAAGCTGCTGGCCTTCGCCATGGGCGCCAGCTTCGGCGGCGTGGCGGGCGGGTTGTTCGCCGGCTTCCAGGAATTCGTTTCTCCCGAAAGTTTCAGCCTGCCGGAATCGATCATGGTGTTGTGCATGGTGGTGCTGGGCGGTATGGGCCATATTCCCGGCGTGATCCTCGGCGGATTGATGTTGACCGTATTGCCGGAAGCCTTTCGTTACGGCGCCGCACCTGCGCAGCAGGCGCTGTTCGGCAAAGTGCTGCTCGACCCTGAAGCCCTGCGCATGCTGCTGTTCGGCCTGGCGCTGATTCTGGTGATGCTCTATCGCCCGGCCGGCCTGTGGCCGGATGCACGACATCGGCGCGAGATGGCGGGGGCGAAAGAATGAGCGCGTTGCTTGAAGCGCGCAACATAGGAAAACACTTCGGCGGGGTGCGTGCACTGAGCGGCGTTTCACTCACCATCAACCGCGGCGAAATCTATGGTTTGATCGGCCCCAACGGCGCCGGCAAGACCACGTTCTTTAATGTGCTGACGGGGCTGACGCCGCGCGACGATGGCGACGTTGTCTTCGACGGAAAACCCTTGCTGCTGGCCAGTCCGCATGAGGTTGCGCGGGCGGGATTGGCACGCACTTTCCAGAACATTCGCTTGTTCGCCAACATGTCCGCGCTGGAAAATGTGATGGTGGGCCGCCACGCGCGCACGCGCGGCGGCGTGATCGGTGCGGTGTTGCGCGGTCGAGCGACGCGTGATGAAGAAGCGGCGATTCGCCGCCGCGCGCTGGAGTTGCTGGAGTACGTCGGCATCGCCAGCCGCGCCGCTGATCAGGCGCGCCATCTGGCTTATGGCGATCAGCGTCGGCTCGAAATTGCCCGTGCGCTGGCCACCGAGCCGAAGTTGCTGGCGCTGGACGAACCGGCCGCCGGCATGAACGCCACCGAGACGGCGGGACTCAAGACGTTGATCGAGGGTATACGCAACGATGGCATTACCGTACTGTTGATCGAGCATGACGTGAAGCTGGTGATGGGATTGTGTGATCGCGTTGCCGTGCTCGACTACGGCGCGTTGATTGCCGAAGATATTCCCGAGCAGGTACAAAAAAATCCGAAAGTAATCGAGGCTTATCTTGGAGGTGGGGCAAGCCCACCTCCTTTGGAAACAGAGACGACCCCCCCTCCCATCCTCCCCCGCCAAACGGAGGAGGCGACCAATAGTCATCTTCCTCCGGAAGAGAATACGGGCAAGTCACTTTAATGCTTACCGTGACTGATCTTCAGGTCCGCTACGGCGGGATACAGGCGGTGAAAGGGATTTCTTTTGCCGTCGAACAAGGCGAAATGGTTTGTCTGATCGGTGCTAACGGCGCGGGTAAGACCAGCACGCTCAAGGCGCTGGCGCGCATGCTGCCGGCGACCGGCGAGATTCATTACGGCGGCGAACAGATCAACGATCTTCCGGCTCACGGCCTGATTGCCAAGGGCCTGGCGCTGGTGCCGGAAGGGCGCGGCGTATTCGCGCGGCTTTCGGTGGCCGAGAATCTGGCGATGGGCGCCTACCATCGCCGCGACGCAGAAATCGAAACCGATTTGCAGGGCGTCTACGAACTGCTGCCGCGCCTCAAGGAACGGTATGCACAATTCGCCGGCACGCTTTCCGGCGGTGAACAGCAGATGCTGGCCATCGGTCGTGCGCTGATGGGCCGGCCGAAATTGCTGCTGCTCGATGAGCCCTCGATGGGCCTTGCGCCGCTGATGGTGGCCAAGGTGTTTGAAACCATCCGCGCCGTCGCCGCGCAGGGTGTGACCATTCTGCTGGTGGAACAGAATGCGCGGCTCGCGCTGGAAGTTTGTCAACGCGGCTATGTGATGGAAAGCGGCCGCATCACCCTGGCCGATCAGTGTTCCGTGCTCGCCGCCGATCCGCGCGTGCGGGCCGCCTATCTCGGCGAATAGACCGCGCAGTTCACCAGATTCAACTCGCCGCGAAAGTAAACGAGTCGGCGAAAAACTCTTCGCTGGGCAAGCCGTGTTCGATGAAGTCGCTTCTGACCGCATCGATCATGGCCGGTGCGCCACAGGCGTAGACCTGCACTCCGGCAAGGCTCTCAAAGTTTTCCAGCACGGCCTGATGCACCAGACCTTTGCGCCCGGTCCATTGGTCCGCTGGTGTCGCGTCGGACAATACCGGTATGTATTTGATGTTGGCATGTTGCGCCACCCATTGCTGCGGCAACTCCGGCAGGTACAGCCCGGACCGGTCGCGCGCGCCCCAGTAGAGCGTCATCGGGCGGTGGAACATCTTGTTGTGAATCGCGTGTTCGATGATCGCCTTGATTGGCGCGAATCCGGTGCCGCCGGCCACCAGAATGATGGGCTTGTCCGAATCCTCACGCAGAAAAAAGGTACCGAACGGCCCCTCGATGCGCAGTATTTCCTTCACCTTCATGGTCTCGAACACATGGGTCGTGAACTGCCCCTGCGGCGTCAGGCGGAGATGCAGCTGCAGCAGCGCGTCGTCGTGCGGTGCGTTGGCCAGCGAGAACGCGCGGCGTTTGCCATCCTTGAGCACGAACTCGATGTACTGTCCGGCACGGAACTGCAGGCGCTCGTTGGTCGGCAGCTTCAGCGACATGATCATCACGTCGGGTGCGGCACGTTCCAGCATTTGCACCCGGCATGGCAACATGCGCGCCGGGATGTCATTGGCGACATTCACTTCACGCGTTTCAATGATCAGATCCGTCATGGGCGTGGCGCAGCAGAACAGGGACATGCCAGCCGCACGTTCCGCGCTCGACAGCGCCCTCTCCTGGGCCATGCCGTGATCGACCGCGCCTTGAAGAATCTTTCCCTTGCACGAACCGCAGGCGCCGTCACGGCAGCCGTAGGGCAGGATGATGCCGGCATTGTCTGCCGCTTCGAGAATGGTTTCATCCGCACCTGCGGCGAAAGAATGGCCGTTGGATTGAATGGTGATCTGGAACGCCATGAGATAATTCCCGGGTGAAACGACTGTTGATCATCGGTTGCGGTGATGTAGTGCGCCGGGCACTGCCGCAATTGCTGCGCCGCTGGCGTGTCTATGCGCTGGTGCGGCAGCGCGATCCGGCGCTGGCCGCATTGGGCGTCACGCAGCTGCGCGGCGACCTTGATTGTCCCGGCACGCTGACACGACTTGGCGGCATCGCCCATGCCGTGCTGCACAGCGCACCGCCACCGGAGCGGGGAGAGCTGGACACTCGCACACGACAACTGATTGCGGCCTTGCGGCGGCGCGAAAGTCTACCACGGCGTCTCACCTACATCAGTACCAGTGGCGTCTATGGTGACTGTGGCGGCGCCCATGTCGACGAGACGCGCACCCCGGCGCCGATCACCGCGCGGGCGCGGCGGCGTGTCGATGCCGAGCGCTGTCTGCGCCGCTTCGGGCGTCAATCGGGATGTCGCGTATCCATCCTGCGCGCGCCCGGCATTTACGCCGCCGACCGCATGCCGCTGGAAAGATTGCGCAAGGGGTTGCCGCTGTTGCGTGCCGATGAGGACGTTTACACTAACCACATCCATGCCGACGATCTGGCACGAATCTGTGTCGCATCGCTGAATCGCGCGCCGCCCCAGCGCGTCTATAACGCCGTGGACGATGCCAGCCTGCCCGCTGGTGTGTGGTTCGACAAACTGGCCGACGCGTTCGATCTGCCGCACGCACCGCGTGTAACGCGCGCCGAGCTGGAGAAAATCCTGTCGCCGATGCAACTCTCTTTCATGGCGGAATCGCGTCGGCTCGATAACGCCCGGCTCAAGCGCGAGTTGCTGCCGACGCTGCGCTACCCGACGGTCGACGCCGGCATTGCCGCCGCAATAGCCAGGGGACACTGACCATGCTCTGGATCAAAGCGTTTCATATCGTGTTCGTCGTCAGTTGGTTTGCCGGCCTGTTTTATTTGCCACGCATTTTCGTCAATCTGGCGATGCTCCCCGCGGACAGCGTTGCGGTACGCGACCGTCTGCTGCTGATGGGCCGCAAGCTGTATCGCTTCAGCCTATGGCTCAGCGTTTTCGCCATCGCTTTCGGGGTGTGGCTGTGGCTGGGTTTCGGCATTACCGGCACATGGCTGCACCTCAAGCTGGTGCTGGTTGGCGGACTGGTCGGCTACCATCATTATTGTGTCGTCCTGCTCAAGCAGTTCGAGCGCGGCATCAATACCCATAACCATGTCTGGTACCGCGTCTTCAATGAAATTCCGGTGCTGGCGCTGGTCGCCATCGTCATTCTCGCCGTGGTAAAACCGTTTTGAAATACCGCTTTTTTTCACCCTGCCCGCGCGGGCTGGAAGAAGTTCTGGCGGAAGAACTCGCCACACAGCAGGCCGAAGACATCTGGCCCGTTGCCGGCGGCGTGAAGTTTTCGGGATCGTGGGAAATCTGCTATCGCGTCAATCTCGAATCGCGCATCGCCACCCGTGTCCTCTGGCAGGTGGCCGCAAGCCCTTACCGCAACGAGAACGACATCTACCGGCTGGCGTGCGATGTCGGCTGGTCAGCATATTTTGATCCCGACTTCACCATTCGCGTCTATGTCACGGCGGTCAAGTCGCCACTGAGAAGCGTCGAGTTCATCACCCTGCGCGTCAAGGATGCGATCTGCGATCGCTTCCGCGACGACACCGGTAGCCGGCCCAGCGTGGATACCCGCAATCCCGACATGCGCATCCACGTGTTTCTCACCGACAGCGAAGCCACGCTTTATCTAGACACCTCGGGCGAGCCGCTGTGGAACCGCGGCCACAAGATCGCCAAGGTCGAAGCACCGATCAAGGAAAATCTCGCCGCCGGCATCCTGCGCCTGATCGGCTGGCAGCCCGGTATTCCGCTGCTCGACCCGATGTGCGGCAGCGGCACTTTTCTGATCGAGGCTGCGCACATCAGTCTCGGCGATGCCCCCGGCCTTTCGCGCGAACCCGGTGAATTCGGCTTCGAGCGACTCAAGGGATTCGAAGCGCCGCTCTGGCAAAAGCTTCGCCACGAGGCCGCGCAACGGCGTTCGACCGCCGAGCGTCTGCCGATCTGGGGTTCGGATATTTCCGCCGATGCCGTCGCCCGGGCCAAGCAGAATCTCGCCTATGCCGGCGTTGATGATCTGGTAGAAGTGCGTCAGGCCGATATGCTCGACATCGAAGCGCCGCTGCCCGAAGGCATCATGGTGGCAAACCCGCCCTACGGCGAACGCTTGGGCGACGACGCGGAGCTTGCCGCCTTCTATCCCAGGCTCGGCGACGCGCTCAAGAAGCACTTCGCCGGTTGGGACTGCTGGCTGCTCTCCGCCGATACGCGCCTGCCGAAATTGATTGGCCTCGCACCCAAACGCAAAATTCCGCTCTACAACGGTCCATTGGAGTGCCGGTTGTATCGCTTCCCGATTATTGCCGGCAGCAACCGACCGAAGTAATCTGAGGTCGGTTTCCGGCACAAAACGGAACTTCGTGATTGCCTTCCAGTTCGCATAGTGGCAGGATTCTGATACGTATAAACGCGATCAGAAAAACACTGTTTTACTGCTCCCAATGAATGCAAAAAACCGATCCTATATCGTCGCAAAAGCATTCCTAAAGGTATTGGTTGCTGCAAGTGTTGCAGCGATTGCTACTTGATTTTTTCTTGGATGTATATCTCCGGGGATGCAATTTCGCATGCACATGTTCTTCTCGCTTGTCTGGTTTGCCTTGCCAATGCCGGTTCTAATCTTCGAGTTGCCGATAATCCTGCTTAGTGGCGTGGCCAAGGTAGTTAAACGTTCGAGAGGTGAAGCTTGAGGACCCATATTCGGCCAAATCCGGACATTCATGACTCTGGTTTGTTCGCTTAACTAAAAGGAGACTCTGATGGGCACGCTGGGATTTCAACGACTTAAAGTAGTGGCTCTAGCTGTGGATGATCTGCAACGGGCGCAAAAATTCTATGGAGAAATACTTGCACTGCCTCCAGCCTTTGAGGGCATTCGGCAAGTTGGATATACGCTAGGAAATGTAATCCTAATGCTGAAGTCTGTGGCAGATGGCTGGTATGCGCGGCCAAGTGATCAGCTCAACCCACGGATCACTTTTGCAACCGATCATGCTCCAGATACGGAGAAGGAATTGAAA
>JAYUGL010000217.1:0-28877 GCA_043738385.1 Sterolibacteriaceae bacterium | reverse complement strand
TGTTCCTGAATGCTTCTCCGTACCGTGCCATCTTTCATCCTTATCGCCCCCAAGTCCAAGATCATATCGGGGCGACAACTATTCTGACGCGGGGGGGTGTTCATAGTGCCATTGGAGCCTGGAACCTTTTCCCGGTAAGCCGACGTTCAGTAACGTGCTATCTGCCGCCTTCAATTAGCATACCCAGAATACGGCCTGCATAGGAGAAAGCGCTTCCTAAGAGATATAGAGTAATAGCAACTATCACCCCGCCCACAATTGCCTGGTAAAGCCAATGCATCTTGTCCTTGGCGGGTCTATAGAAGCTGACAGAAGGAAAGGTGCGATACAAGATCAATGAGAGGCGCTGGTCAATCGGTGACCAAAGATTAGAGAAGACGAGTAGCACCAAAATGAAACTGATTAGGAACGCATTTTCGATTTTTAGGTTTGGTGAAATGAGCGTGGCAGCCCATAAGCTAAATACAAACCCGCTCAACAATCCGAAGATCCGAAGGGTAAGTCCGGCGACGGGATTTCGTATCCATCCATTTCGATTCTTACATCTTGCAAGAATATCTTTGACGGCAGCAAATGTGCTGTTTAGCCAATCCTCATCGTCAGAACTAACAGTAAGGAAGCACCTAACGCTCTCGTTCGTATCAAGTCTCAAGTTGCAGTAGCTGCCACTGGCGTTGCCTATGCGAATACTTTCTATACTATTCAAGTCGAAGATAAGGCGTTCAACAAAGGTCGCCTCTTTGAATTGCTCAAGCGTGCGTTCGCGATCAAAGATGCGGTAGCCTTTCTGATCGAAACGGATCGTTGTGGCCACGATAGAGTTGGGTTGGTTGTTCTGTGCAGCTAAAACCTCGGGCATGGTCTGCGTGCGTCGCTGAAGAGCGTCAATAATTTGCCCTAAGGATTCTTCTGTTATCGTAATGTTCGAAACTTCTTCGTCCCGCAGAAACGTTGCCACTCACTCGTCTCCTGTATCAATTGTGGAAATTGGCATCACAATTTCGCAAATAGGTTGTTGTGTCGATTCTTCCAAGATATTGTTTCCCTGTTAAACCACGTTTAAATAACGCGAGGAGTTACGATTGCAATGAGCATCAAACTGGGAGAAAGCCTACTACGAGCCTGCGTCATTGGCAATGGCCGACAAGTGGCCATTCGTCACGTTCGACGCCTTAACCACCTACCTCTCCGGCGGCACCCCAGCCGTCTCACGTGCGCGCTGCTTGGCCGCGATGTAGTCGCCGTGGCTGGCATGGAGCAGGTCGGCAATCTTGCGCATCAGGTGCAGTTCGTGCGCGTCGAGATGGCCGTCGGCCAGCGCCACCAGCCACAGGTTCTCGACGATGCGCACCTTCTGCTCGTAGTCGCAGGCCTTGTTGATCAGCGAGGTGAACTGGTAGTAGTCGTTGGCCTGGCGCGATTCCTGTTCGGCGAGGGCGACCAGGTTGTCGAGTTGCGCCGCATCGAGGCCGAATTGCCGCTGCAGGGCCGCGGTGATGGCGGCCCGCTCCTCGTCGGCGATGCGGTTGTCGATGCGCATCATCTCCAGCAGGATGGCCGCGGTGGCAAGCTGCAGGGCGTGTTCGCGATCGGCGCCGGTTTGCGCGGCGCCGGGTTCGATGAGCAGGTTGAAGAATGCCTTGATGCTGGAGATCATTGTCATGGAGTCGGATTGTGGAAGCCCAAGTCTACTGGCATTAGTCCAACCAAACCTGTCATCGCGGATCCCAGTCAGTCATGTCGATCCACAAACGGAAAATTCCGGATACGGAGGGGATCCACTCTCCGTGCGGAGATTGTTCTGCATAATCTCCGCATTATTTGCCTAGATAAAGATTGACTTTTGCGGAAAATGGAGGTCATAATATCCGCAAAACATGCGGATTTTGAAATGACAAAATACATTCATCAGCGTAACGACTGGCCCGGCTTCCGCTGGAGCGACGCACGCCTGGTCCACCCGCTGGCGGCGCTGCGCCTCCGCCAGGGTCGCTTGGTCGGCCGCATGGAAGCGCTGGGTTTCGCGCTGAGGGCAGAGGCGGCGCTGCGATCACTGACGGAAGAGGTGCTGAAGTCCAGCGAGATCGAGGGCGAATTTCTCGATCAGGCGCAAGTGCGTTCCTCCATCGCGCGCCGCCTCGGCATGGATATCGGCGCCACCACGCGGGCCGACCGTCACGTTGAGGGCGTCGTCGAGATGATGCTGGATGCCACCCAAGAATACGCCGCGCCGCTGACGGCGAAGCGCCTGCATGCCTGGCATGCCGCGCTGTTCCCCACCGGGCGCAGCGGCATGCGGCACATCACGGTCGGCGCGTGGCGCAAACCCGGTAGCGATCCGATGCGGGTCGTCTCGGGCCCGATGGGGCGTGAGCGCATCCACTATGAAGCGCCGCCCGCGAAGGAAGTGAAGCGGAAGATGACGGAATTTCTGGCCTGGTTCAACGGGCGGCAGCCCATCGACCAGGTGTTGAAGGCGGCGGTGGCGCATCTATGGTTCGTGACGATCCATCCGTTCGAGGACGGCAACGGTCGCATCGCGCGTGCCATCGCCGATATGGCATTGGCGCGCTCGGAGGACAGCCCGCAGCGTTTCTACAGCATGTCCGCGCAGATACAGGCCGAGCGGAAGACCTATTACGACATGCTGGAATCGACACAAAAGGGGAACATGGACATCACGGCCTGGCTGGAGTGGTTCCTGGCCTGCCTCGGCCGCGCCTTCGACGGCGCCGAGACGATCCTTGGCACCGTGCTCGATAAAGCGCGCTTCTGGCAGCAGCACGGCGGCGCGGAATTCAACGAGCGGCAGAGGAAAATACTCAACCGCCTGTTCGACGGCTTCGAGGGAAAACTGACTTCGTCGAAATGGGCCGCGATGGGCAAATGCTCGCAGGACACGGCTGCGCGTGACATCGACGATCTTGTGAAACGCGGGATATTGATCAAGGATGCCGCCGGCGGGCGCAGCACCAGCTATTCGCTCAACGATACCGGCGCGACATAAACACCAGGAAACAGCGGCGCATAAGCGATATCCCGTATGCCGGACGCACGGGAATGACGGCGGTGAACATCACCCCAGATCCACAAGCCGCTTCTCGATGAAGCGCCGCTCCGGTTCCAGTTGCGTCAATTCCAGTGCGCGCCCATACGCCTCGCGCGCTTCCGCCACCCGGCCCAGGCGCCGGCACAGGTCCGCGCGCGCCGCGTGGGCGAGGCGATAGTCGGCGAGTTCGCCGCTGGCGAAGATGGCGTCGATCAGTTCCAGCCCGGCCGCTGACCCGTCGCGCATGGCGATGGCGACGGCGCGGTTGAGCGCGATCACCGGTGAGGGTTCGATGCGCGCGAGCACGTCGTAGAGGCCGACGATCTGCGCCCAGTCGGTGGCGGCCGCGGTGGACGCCTCGGCATGCACGGCGGAGATCGCGGCTTGCAGCGCATAAGGGCCGGCGCGTCGCTGGCCCAGCGCACGTTCAACGAGCGATGTGCCTTCCGCGATCAACGCCTGATCCCAGCGCGTGCGATCCTGTTCGTCGAGCAGCACCAGTTCGCCACTGGCGGAAATGCGCGCCGGGCGGCGCGATTCGTGCAGCAGCATCAGCGCCAGCAGGCCCGTCACTTCGGGCTCGGGCAGCAATTCCAGCAGCAGGCGGCCGAGGCGGATGGCTTCGGCGCTGAGATCGTGGCGCGTCAGCGCCGCGCCGGAGCTGGCGTTGTAGCCTTCGTTGAAAACGAGATAGATCACGCGCAGCACGCTATCGAGCCGCGCGGGCAGCTCGTTCTTTTCCGGCACCTGGTAGGGAATGCGCGCGTCGCGGATCTTGGCCTTGGCGCGCACGATGCGCTGCGCCAGCGTCGCCGGCGCGGTGAGGAAGGCGCTGGCGATCTCCTCGGTGGTGAGGCCGCAGACTTCGCGCAAGGTCAGCGCGACCTGCGTGTCGGGTGCGAGCGCCGGGTGGCAGCAGGTGAACACGAGGCGCAGGCGGTCGTCCTCAAGCGCTTCCTGTTCTTCCCAGCCCGGCGCGGGGTCGGCCACGGATTCGAGCTGCTCCTCGTCCCACGCGGCGAAGCGCGCCTGGCGGCGGATGGTGTCGATGGCCTTGAAGCGCCCGGCCGAGACCAGCCAGGCCACGGGGTTGGCGGGTACGCCCTCGCGCGGCCATTGCTCGACAGCGGCGCGAAAGGCTTCGTGCAGCGCTTCTTCGGCGAGATCGAAATCGCCGAGCAGGCGGATCAGCGTGGCGAGCACGCGGCGCGAATCTGCGCGGTAGACGTCCTCCACCCGTTTGCGCACGCTTGCGGCGGCCTTGTCGTTCATCGTCAGCACTTCTGCAATCACAATAGTTCAGGCAGGTTCAGACCGGGATGGGGTTCCGCGTTATCCGAAAGTACCAATGCCCTTGGTCATCAGGGCGGCGCAGAGCAGGATCAGCACCACACCCGTCAATTCAAGATGGATGAATGTCCGAATCAACCGGACCTTTGATGCATCGGGCGTCGGGATGCGATCCTGTTTCAGAATCTTTCGCCATGACAGGAATTCGAGCGTCGGATAAATCGACACCAGTCCTATGAGTGCAAACAGCGACAGCTTGGCGATGAACGGAATGCTGTGGAAATAATAAGTCGCACCCTTCTCGAAGTAGACCACGCGAGCGAAACCGATCACCAGCACCACCCCTGCGGAAATGCCGTAAATCAGGTCGACAAGCAGGAGCTTGCGGGCACTGGAAAGGGTCAGCACGTCACGCATCAGCACCAGCTCGATAGCCAGCGATGTCACCAGAGAAAAGGCCGCCACGTGATGCAGAAAGGCAAACAGTGCGTTCATCGCAAGGGCATCTCCTGTCGAGATTGGAGGGCAGGTAATTTTGCGGCATTGGAACGGCAGGCGTACTATAAAGGTAAGGATGTGCTCTGGTTGCACATCGTTGATAGAGGAGATGATCATGACGGATACACACTGGACGATCAAGGCGCGGGAGTTCACCAACTGCAACTGCGCCTACGGTTGCCCCTGCCAGTTCAACGCCTTGCCGACGCATGGACACTGTCAGGCGGTGGTGGGGATGGAGATCGATCGAGGCCATCACGGCCACACCAAGCTGGATGGTCTTCGTTTCGCCGGTATTTTTTCCTGGCCGGGTGCTATCCATGAGGGCAAGGGCCAGGTGGTCGTCATCATCGAAGAAAGAGCGACGCCGGCCCAACGCGAAGCGCTGCTGCGCATCCTCAGCGGCTTGGACACCGAACCTGGCGCGACGATTTTTCAGGTGTTCTCGACCACGCTGGAAAAAGTTCACGATCCGGTCTTTGCTCCCATCGACTTCGAGGTCGACATTGACGCACGCAAGGCCCGCCTGGTGGTGCCCGGCCTGATCGAAGGCCGCGGCGAGCCCATTCTGAATTCGGTGACGGGCGCAGAGCACCGCGCCCGCATCGACATCCCGGACGGGTTCGAATATTTGATTGCCGAAATGGGGCGCGGCTGGACGAAAACATCGGGGGCCATCCCGCTGAACCTTTCCGACAGCTACGGGCAATTCGCCCACGTCAATCTTTGCGAGAGTGGCATTGTGCGTTAGAGGCGCCTGGCGCGCATGTCCGACGGGATACTTGAGGCGACGCTAAGGCGCGACCGTTACATTGTCGCGGCGGCGCTGCTGCTGATCACCGCGCTGTCGTGGGCTTACCTGCTGCAGCTCGTCGCCGACATGGACATGCCGGGCATGGATTCCGCCGCCATGGCCGCCATGATGGCGCCGCGCGCGTGGACGCCGGCCGACTTCGGCTTCATGCTGGTGATGTGGGTCGTCATGATGGTCGGCATGATGACGCCCAGCGCCGCGCCGATGATCCTGCTCTATGCGCGCGTTGCCAGACAAGCGACAGCGCAGGGGACATTATTCGCGGCCACCGGATGGTTCGCCGCCGGCTACCTGCTTGCCTGGGCCGGCTTCTCGCTGGCCGCCACCTTGCTGCAATGGATGCTGGAGCGCCTCACCCTGCTGTCGCCGATGATGACCAGCACCAGCCACCGCTTCAACGGCATCGTGCTCATCGCCATCGGCGTGTATCAATGGACGCCGTGGAAGTACGCCTGCCTCGCCGCCTGCCAGGCGCCGCTGTCCTTCATCCAGCGCCATGGCGGCTTTCGCCCCGAGGCCTCGCGATCATTGCGCCTGGGCTTGCTGCACGGCGCCTATTGCGTCGCCTGTTGCTGGGCGCTGATGGCGCTTCTGTTCATCGGCGGTGTCATGAACGTGCTGTGGATCGCCGCCATCGCGCTGTTTGTTTTGCTGGAAAAAGTGCTGCCCGTCGGCCGAATTGTTCCACGTGTGGGGGGGGGCATCTGCATCGTCGCGGGGGCTTGGCTTCTGATCAACCTTGCGCATCCGGGGTGACTTTTGGCGGCACGACAGATAGTCCCGTCACTCCGTAACAACGATCACGCCGTTCATCTCCTCGTGACCGCTGCCGCAGAAGTTATCGCAGAGGAACAAAAACCTTCCTGTTTTTTCAGGGACCAGGTGCACCAGAACAGGGTGGCCCGGCGGCAGGTCCACACGCAAGCCAAGGTCGGGAACCTTGAATCCATGCGTGAAATCGAGAGACGTGAATTCAAGGGTCACGGGCTCCCCTTTTTCCAGGCTGATCAAGTCAGGCGTATAATTGAATTTCTTTGCGACGATCTTGATGACCCGCTCATCCCCCGCATCGGCACCGGCCCGCAACGCAAGCGCGAGGCCGGCCGTGGCGATGCAAAGCAGGATCGCGGTGTGCACGGCGATTGACGGCCGCATTGCTTGGACCTTCACCACAGGGAATTCCTGTATCTCGAATTCGTATTTGCGTGGCTCGGTTTCAACCGCGCGAAATCCCAGACCCTTGAAGGGTGTGGTGGCACCCCATGGCAGCGGCGTCCGTTTCTCCTGCGAACCGGTAACGGGCAATGGAAATACCAGCGACTTTGCCGCGTGATGATTGATCTTGCCAATCACAAAATGGTGTTCCTGGTGAATATGGCCATAGAACACCGTCACATGATCATAGGCGGAAAGAATCTCGATCGCAGCCGCGCCGTCGCGGGTCGCCCAGTCCCACTGCGGCGCGAGATCGAACAGCGGGCGATGGGTGTACTTCATTGCGCGTGTTTTTATTCCCGTTCGGAACGGGAATAAAAACAGGCCGACCCCGGTAAACTCAGTTGGGAGAAAGCAGTCTGGATGGCACCCGTTTTTTGGAAATCAGCTGAAGCAGCAGATCCGCGGCGAACTCGATTCGAAGCGACGGTGCTCTGCCATCTGGATGCTGCCTACAATCTGGCGCGCTGGATGATGGGTCAGGAAAGCGACGCGCGCGATGCGGTACCGACCGCCGCGCTGCGGGCCTTTAGCTACATCGACAGCCCGCGCGGCGATGACGGCAAGGCGTGGCTGCTCGGAATCGTCAGGAACTGTTGTCTCTCGGCATTGCGCGAGTGCAGCCAGCACCATGCCTGGCGTGATATCGACGAAATCGGCGACCATGCACGATCGGTGGTGACGGGACAGACGATCGAAATCGCATCCGCAAATACGCATACCGTTAGGCCGTGGCTCAGCGGCAAGCTCGGTATTCGCCGGCTGTTATTGACTTGGCCGAACTTGGTTATCCCCTTGTTGGCGGGCGACGCGGCTTCATCGGACGGACTGCGGTGGGTGTGCTCGTTTACCAATACGACCGGCACGAGATCGACGTCTACACGCTTCCGTCGGGCGAGTTTCGCGAGCTGCCGCGCAAACCGTCCGGCGAGGCGGGATACAACATGATGGCGTGGCTCATCGGTGACATCCAGTACGTGGTCGTCTCAGATGTGGGCGGCGAACGGATCAGCGACTTCAGCGAACGCTTGCGGCAACGGCAGGCCACGACGGCGCCGGCTGACTGAATCGCTTTGCGATACGATACGTGGCGCATGGATCGCTCTTCCAATTTCGCCTCCAGCATAATCGTTGCGTTCAGTACCCCCAGATCCTGGCACTCCTGTTGATGGCGGCTGCGAATGTCTGCTGGTCGGCGCCGGGGTCTGGAAGTTGGCAAATCCGTCCCCATATCGCACATATGCGGATCAAACCAATCAACCCCATCATTGCGGAGGTCTTTCATGCCGTCACGTGACCCGATCGGATGGATGTGGGCCGAAGCCTGCCAGATGCTGGACCAGGCCGAGCATCTGCAGCGCCAGTTCTTCCGGCTCGACTTTCCGCGGGGCGCGCGCGTGGCGTGGGAACCGCCGGTGGATGTGTTCGAGGACGAGCGCGAGTTCGTCGTCGTCGTCGCGTTGCCCGGCGTTTCGCCCGGCCATGCCGAGGCGATATTCGATGGGCGCACGCTGTTGATCCGCGCCCAGCGCCGGATCCCGCTGGAGGGACGCTACTGCTCGATTGAACGTCTGGAGATTCCCTACGGCTACTTCGAGCGACGCTTGGTCCTGCCGCAGATACGGCTTGAGCTCGAGTCACAGCAAGTGAGCGATGGTTGTCTGGTGCTGACCGTGAGGAAAGTGAGATGAACGCGATGACCGAAAATGAAAAATCTGGCACCCCCGTGCAGGCCGAGGGTAATCCACCCGCATTTGCCGCACCGGGCGAAACCTTGTCCGGCGCGGCGCCCGAGGCCGGCGCTCGCAAGGAGCGGCCGCTGCCCGAGGATGCGCTCGTCATCGTGCCAGTGCGCAACATGGTGCTGTTCCCCGGCGCCCTGATTCCGATGACCATCGGCCGTGCCCGCTCGCGCGCGGCTGCCCAGTTCGCGGCCCGCACCCAGCGTCCGTTCGGCGTGCTGTTGCAGCGCCAGTCCGACATCGAAGAGCCGAGCCCCGCCGACCTGCACTGGGTCGGCACCACCGCCAACGTGGTGCGCTATGTCACCACGCCTGACGGCGCGCACCATGTCGTCTGCCAGGGCGAGCAGCGTTTCCGCGTGGTGCAGTTTCTCGACGGCTACGACTTCCTCGTCGCGCGTGTGGAACGCATAGCCGATACCGCCGTGGTGGATGTGGAGGTCGAAGCGCGGGCGCTGAGCCTGAAGCAGCGTGCCATCGAAATCCTGCAATTGCTGCCGCAGGAAGTGCCGCCCGAAATCGTCAACGGCCTGCAGTCCATCGAAGAGCCGGCGCAACTTGCCGACCTCGTCGCCGGGCTGATGGACGCCACCGTCGAAGAAAAGCAGTCGCTGCTGGAAACCTTCGACCTGCGCACCCGGCTCGACCGCCTGCTCGAAATCCTGTCGCGTCGCGCCGAAGTGCTGCGTATTTCTCAGGAGATCGATCAGCGCACCAAGCAGTCGATCGGCGAGAAGGGCCGCGAGCACCTGCTGCGCGAGCAACTGCGCACTATTCAGAAGGAACTGGGTGAGGGCGAAGAGGGAGCTGCCGAACTGGAAGAAGTGGCCAAGGCCATCGCCGACGCCGGCATGCCCGAGGAAGTCGAAAAGCAGGCGTTGAAGGAACTCAAGCGCCTGCAGCGCATGCCCGAAGCCGCAGGCGAATACGCCATGGTGCGCACTTACCTCGACTGGCTCACCGAACTGCCGTGGAGGGCGCCAGATGCGCCGGCGATCGATATCGCCGAGGCGCGCCGCACGCTCGACCATGACCACCACGGGCTGGAGAAGATCAAGAAGCGCATCCTCGAATATCTTGCCGTGCGCAAGCTCAACCCCGCAGGCAAGGCTCCCATCCTCTGCTTCGTCGGCCCGCCCGGCGTCGGCAAGACCTCGCTCGGCCAGAGTATCGCGCGCGCCACCGGGCGCGAGTTCGTGCGCGTGAGCCTCGGTGGTACGCACGACGAAGCCGAAATCCGCGGCCATCGCCGCACCTATATCGGCGCCCTGCCCGGCAACATTATCCAGAGCATGAAGAAGGCCGGTACGCGCAATGTGGTGATGATGCTCGACGAAGTGGACAAGCTCGGCGCGGGCGGCTTCCACGGCGACCCGTCATCGGCGCTGCTCGAAGTGCTCGACCCCGAGCAGAACGGCACCTTCCGCGATAACTACCTCGCGGTGCCCTACGATCTGTCGTCGGTGCTGTTCGTGTGCACCGCCAACGTGCTCGACACCATCCCCGGCCCGCTGCGCGACCGCATGGAGGTGATCCAGTTGCCCGGCTACACCGCTCAGGAAAAACTGCAGATTGCGCAGCGTTATCTGCTCGACCGCCAACTCTCGCGCAACGGCCTGCTGCCGGCGCAATGCGAGATCACCGAAGCCGCGCTGATCAGCATCATCGAGGACTACACCCGCGAAGCCGGCGTGCGCAACCTCGAGCGCGAGATCGGCGCGGTATGCCGCAATGTCGCGCTGCGCATCGCCGAAGGCGGCGTGGAGCGCGTGGCCGTGGATGCAGCCGACCTGGCCACCATCCTCGGCGCGCACCGCTTCGAAGCCGAAATCGCCATGCGCACCGCCGTATCCGGCGTCGCCACCGGCCTCGCCTGGACGCCCGTGGGCGGCGACATCCTGTTCATTGAAGCCGCACGCATGCCCGGCAGCGGCAAGCTTATCGTCACCGGCCAGCTCGGCGACGTGATGAAGGAAAGCGTGCAGGCCGCACTGTCACTGGTGAAGGGCCGCGCCGCGGAATTGGGCATCGATCCCGAATTGCTCGACAAGTCCGACATCCACATCCACGTGCCGGCCGGTGCCACGCCGAAGGACGGCCCGAGCGCAGGCGTCGCGATGTTTACCGCGCTTTCGTCACTGCTCACGCAACGTCCGGTACGCAGCGACGTCGCGATGACCGGCGAGATCAGTCTGCGCGGGCTGGTGCTGCCGATCGGCGGCGTGAAAGAGAAAGTACTCGCTGCGCTGCGCGCCGGCATCAAGACCGTGATGCTGCCTGCCCGCAACCGCAGGGACCTGGAAGACATCCCCGCCGAAGCGCGCGAGAAGCTCGAGTTCGTGTGGCTGGAGCATGTGGATGATGCGTTGAAGGTGGCGCTGTCACCGGTTGCCGAGGCGCAGGAGTGATCCTTACAGCGTAAATTCTGCGCTGTAAGGATTCGCGGACATTCACGACTACCCACCAGGAAAACAGCTTTGGATAGGAGGAAATCACGGTGAAGCGGAGATCTTTTTTACAGGTTAGCCTGGGCACATGGATGGCCGGTACGTTGTTCGGGAATTCGATCGCAGCCACGCTACCTGCATCCAAATCCGGCATGGATTTGTCGATTGAACAATTAAGCGCTTCGGCGGAAGGCTTGCTGCGCAGATAAACAGTGCGGACAAAAACCAACGGTGCCAGTGCCGCAATATATTTCAAGCATGCAAAGACTTGAGTGCCATTTCAGGCGACGTGGTTACGATCTTGAGCAGTGCGGCGGCCGGGCCGGTCGGATTGCGGCGGTGCTGCTCCCAGTTTTGCAGCGTCTTGACACTGACGCGCATGAGCTGGGCGAACTCGCTTTGCGACAGGCCGGTTTTCTCGCGTACGGCTTTTACGTCGGGCGGCATGACTTCAAATTTGCGCGACGCCTTGGCGCGGCCCTTGGAGATGGACTTGGCTTCCTTGAGGCTTTGCACCAGATCATCAAATAGTGTCTTTTCCATGTTCATAGCTCCTTGACAAGATCACGCAGGATGGCGGTTTCCTTATCGGTCAGGTCATCCTTTTTCGACTTCGGGTAGACAACCAGCATGTAGATCTGGTGGTTATCCTTGACCCAGTCATAAATCACTCGAACCCCGCCGCTTTTGCCACGGCCCTGCGCCGCATAACGCAGCTTGCGAATGCCGCCACCGCCTTTGATAATGTCGCCGCGCTGCATCTTGAGACCGGCGACGAACTGGCTTACCTCATTGAGGATAAACGGGTCATCCTTACCAAGGCGGGCGGTGGCAGGAGCGACAGCCCATTCCGGACATTCAATGAATGGAATTCCGCAGCCGACCGCAAAGCCTATGGCAAACTTTAAGCGCGGCGGACATCATCAAGGTGCCCTTCCCCCACGCCAACTGATCGACACGGCAATCGCGTTCCGCATTGGTGGTTTCCTCGCCGGACCTTGAAGATACACATGATTTGTTGTGGGTGTTGATGATCACCAGTGCGGAAAACCGGGGTTGGCCCGGCGACGTGTCGGTGAAAGATCTTGCCGGCGCCGGCCTGCCCGTAGCCTCCGTAGTTCGCACCGCCAAGATTGTCATCATTGAAGCCGCCGATGCGGTCAAGCTGGGGAAGCTCCCGGCCGCAACCTTGCGGCAAGCCAGCAAACATCTGGAACGGGAACTCGGTATCGAGCGTAGCTAAGCCGCTCTTGAAGGCTTGAGTACGCTCACTCACAGTCACAAACCACATCCCGCCGCGGTCAGAGCAATTCAGGCCAGTTCGTTGATCGCGCTGCTGATGGTGGCATCCACGAGTTGCCGATCGGCGGGGGTGTCGCCGAGAATGGCATCCCACTGCAGGCGCACGTAGGCGGAGCGGTTGCGGGTTTTCAGGATCAGGGTCTGCAGCCCGCGCTCCTGTCCGGGGGCGTAGTCGGTGGCATAACCAAGCAGGTTGTGCAATCCGGCTTCCCAGATTCCGGCCTGGACGGCAACGATGATTGCCGCCATGCGCCGATGAAACTCCTGGGCTATTTCGACAGTGAATGGTGGTTTGTCCATGGGCGTTCCACTGGTGGTTGTCGATTCAGTATAGGCCACGCCCCCCGGATCAATAGTGTCATCGGGGTCAGCGGCGGCTTTTTGGCGAAGTTTTAACCTGATGAGCCAGCCCCTGGCCAGGCATATACTCGGCGTGGGAAAAAAACGAAGGGACATCAATGATGAACATGGGATACAACGGTCTTTGGGGCTTGCTGGTACTCGCCGGAGATATCTGGGCGATCATCAATATTTTCCAAAGCTCCGTTTCCAATGAGAAGAAACTGATCTGGATTCTCGCGGTGGTGCTGCTGCCGTTGCTGGGATTGGTCCTCTGGTACTTCCTTGGGCCACGGGACGGCAAGTCCTAGTGTCGAGCCGATTCTTGTCGCCGCGTAACCGCCAATGCCGATCCCTCTGCCCGCATCTCAATCAATCGGTCACGGCATCGCTCAGTCGCGGTTCGAACATCGGCCATTTTTTTGCGTCGGCGGCGTGCGGATTGCAAAACGGCATGGTCAGCACCTACAGCGGCGCAACCATACGGACCACGCATGTGTCAGACATGTTCACGGACCTGGGCACCATGCTGGAGGCGAGATTTCGCGGCCACGCCATCGCCGCAAGAAAGGCTTTTCTGTATCTGCTGCTGATACTGGATTTATTGGCATCTGAGCCAGCCTGACTGCCTTGCCCCGGCCGGAATGCGGCTAGACCTTAAGCCGATATCCCGTCCTGAAAATCCAGGCCACGATGGCGAGTGAGATGAGCAGAAAAAACACGGTCATTGCCAGACTCACGCCGACGCCCACATCTGCCAGGCCATAAAAGCTCCAGCGAAAGCCGCTGACCAGATAAACCACCGGATTGAACAGCGCGACCGTCTGCCAGAATGGTGGCAGCATGTCTATGGAGTAGAAGCTGCCGCCAAGAAAGGTGAGCGGCGTGACGATCAGCAGCGGCACCACTTGCAGCTTCTCGAATCCATCGGCCCAGATGCCGATGATGAAGCCGATGAGACTGAAGGTCACCGACGTGAGTACCAGAAACAGCATCATCCAGAACGGATGTTCGATGTGAAGTGGCACGAAAAGGGCTGCCGTGGCGAGGATGATGAGCCCGAGGATGATCGACTTGGTCGCCGCCGCACCGACGTAGCTGACGATAATTTCGAAATAGGAAATCGGCGCCGACAGCAGCTCGTAGATCGTGCCGGTGAACTTGGGAAAGAAAATGGCGAACGACGCGTTGGAGATGCTCTGGGTCAGCAACGACAACATGATCAGCCCCGGAACAATGAAGGCACCGTAGCTGATGCCACCCACCTGCGGGATGCGCGAGCCGATCGCGGCGCCAAAGACGACGAAATAGAGCGAGGTTGAAATCACCGGCGAGATGACGCTCTGCATCAGCGTGCGCCAGGTGCGCGCCATTTCGAACCCGTAGATGGCGCGGACTGCATGGAGATTCATTGGTGGCCCCCTACCAGATTGACAAAAATGTCTTCGAGCGAGCTTTGCGTGGTGTGCAGATCCTTGAACTGGATGCCTGCGTCGCCGAGATCCTTGAGCAATGCCGCGATGCCGATCCGTTCGCCCTGCGCATCGTACGTATAGGTCAACTCGCAGCCGTCCTTCGACAATTGCAGTTCGTGGGCCGAAAGTGCGGCGGGCACATGCGCCAGCGCAAGTTGAAGCTGAAGCACGAGCTGTTTTTTGCCGAGCTTGTGCATCAGTTCGGACTTGCCGTCCACAAGGATGATCTCGCCCTTGCTGATGACGCCAATGCGATCCGCCATTTCTTCGGCTTCGTCGATGTAGTGGGTGGTCAGGATGATGGTGACGCCCATGTCGCGCAGCCCGCGCACCAGTTCCCACATGTCGCGCCTGAGCGTGACGTCGACGCCGGCAGTCGGCTCGTCCAGAAACAGGATCTGCGGCTCGTGCGACAGCGCCTTGGCGATCATCACGCGACGCTTCATGCCGCCCGACAGGGTCATGATTTTGTTGTCCTTCTTGTCCCACAGGGACAGTGCCTTGAGCATCTTTTCGATGTGCGCCGGATTGGCGGGTTTGCCGAACAGCCCGCGACTGAATGACACGGTCGTCCACACCGTTTCGAATGCGTCGGTGGTCAGTTCCTGAGGCACCAGCCCGATCAAGGACCGCGCGGCGCGGTAGTCACGGATGATGTCGTGACCGTCGACCAGGACGGTTCCGCTACTGGGATTGACGATGCCGCAGATGATGCTGATCAGCGTTGTCTTTCCCGCGCCATTGGGGCCGAGCAGCGCGAAGATCTCTCCCTGGCGAATGGCCAAATTGATGTTTTTGAGCGCACTGAAACCCGAGGCGTAGGTTTTGGAGAGATTTGATACCGAAAGGATGTCTTGCATAAGACCAAGAGTAGCATTGAAGAAGGATTACGTTGCCGCCCGGCTGACAGGAAAGAACCGCACAGTCGTACGTGCTAGGATTGTTCCGTCGAAACATGGCGGGGTTCCAGCGATGGCACGGATTCTTGCAACGATAGTGGCGATTTTCCTTCTGCTGCCTGTGATCGGGCGGGCTCAGGACGACCCGGTCGCGGGGTTAACGAAGGCTGATCGTGCCGCCATTCGCCAGGTCATCGAGGCGCAGCTTTCGGCGCTACAGCACGATGACGGGGCGCTGGCTTTTTCCTACTCATCGCCTTTCATCCAGGAGAAGTTCGGCACCCCGGAGCGCTTTCTCGAGATGGTGAAGACCGCCTTCCCGTCGGTCTATCGGCCTCGCGATACGCAGTTCCGCGAACTTGACGTCACCGAAGGCACGCCGGTGCAGAAGGTTTTCTTTATCGGCCCCAACGGCGAACCGGTGCTCGGCCTCTATCTCATGGAGCAGCAGCCGGATGGAAGCTGGAAGATCAACGGCTGCAAGCTCGCCAAGGCACCCGACATCGGCGTCTGACCGTCAGCACGGCTGACTGGCGAACGCTGGCAACGATTGAGAGTTTGTTCCGATTGTGTACGACAACGAACAGACGCAGTCGGGCGTTCGGCGTTGTAATCGATCCTGAGATGTGCTGCCCAAGCTCAATCGTCAACCACCAGTGGAAGACCCACCGACAGATTCCCCTTCACTGTCGAAGTGGCGCAGGAGTTGCCGACACAGGGTTCGGGAGGTGCTGACAATCTTTTGAAAGGAACAAGCCATGACTAAATTCAGTGATGTGGGTCACATCGACCCAAGGCGTGAATCCGACACAACGCATCGCATGGCCGCCCACCAGCGCGAGTTGAACGATGATGAAAGTTTCAGCATCATCGCTTCGGTACGGACGGTTCTTGAAACGGAATTCGCAGACGAGAAGGACAGGGCAATTTTCACGCTATACGAACGATGCGCGAAATTCCGCCGGGCATTGGAACAGATCGCTTCGTATCCGCGCACAAGCCAGCCCGAAGAAACTGCGGTAAAAGCCCTGGATTGGCCGGGCATACGCTTGGGCGGGAAGTTTCAAATGCCCAACACGGAAATGGAAGCCGCGGTTAACAAAGGATTGGCCGTTACCCATTTCAGCGGCTTGCCCAGCGGCGCCCGAGTGATGCGGGAGGAAGGGGTTCCGCTGGAGGTTGGGCTTCGGGTATTGCTCCACCCCGAGACCCGCCGGACTACGGATTGGAGCGATGCCTCCGGCGTCCTCTCAACCGGCAGCGCCAATCCGCCGACCGACGGCGACCGGCGAGACCATTAACCCAGCGGCTTTCCTGAGCGACATCTTTAACTGCGCCGGTGCGTGCCAGCATATTGATCAGCGTATCACGGACAGCTTCAGCGAGCCTGGCGGCATAGCAACGTGCAATCTCGATCTACCCAGGCTAAAAAAAGCAACCGCGAGGGCGGCGCTGAAGTTTGCAGGGAACAATGGTGTTTGGTCTACTTGTAAAAGATGATTAAGTCCATGGATTGAGAAGACGGATTCAACTCAATAACCGCCTCACGAGGTTTCCATGATTGCCGTTCGCAAGAGTGCAGATCGCGGCCATGCCGATCACGGCTGGCTGAACAGTTATCACAGCTTTTCCTTCGCTGACTATTACGACCCGCAGGCGATGGGTTGGGGGCCGCTACGCGTGATCAATGAAGATCGCGTGCAGCCCGGCAAGGGTTTCGGCACTCACAGCCACCGCGACATGGAGATCATCAGCTATGTGCTGGAGGGCCAGTTGCAGCACAAGGACAGCCTGGGCAATGGCGAGGTGATCCAACCCGGCGACGTGCAGCGCATGAGCGCCGGCACGGGTGTGCAACACAGCGAGTTCAATCCTTCACCCGGTGCGCCGGTGCACTTTCTCCAGATCTGGCTGGAGCCGGAGCAGGGCGGTATGGCGCCGAGCTACGAGCAGAAGTTTTTTGGCCACGCAGACAAGCGCGGCCGGCTGCGCTTGATCGCGTCACACGATGGACGCGATGGCAGCGTCACTGTGCATCAGGATGCGGATGTCTATGCCAGCCTGCTGAATCCGGGCGAGCAGGTGTCACACGCCCTTGCGGCAGGACGGCTTGGGTATGTGCATCTTGTCAGTGGCGCCATTCGCGTCAATGGCATTGCCCTCAAGACCGGCGATGCGGCCAAAATTGAGGCGGAGCAGGAACTCGTCATCGCCACCGATGAGAATTCGGAGCTGCTGTTATTCGATCTGGGCTGAGCGCGACCCTCTTAACCACAGGCCTGTGACCCTTTCTACTGTGCCTGGGTCCATGGTCGGGAGGGTGTTGGTGCTGAATCGGGTGAAGCTCTGGCTCTATCGCCACTACGGGTGTACCTTTGTTTTGATGGGCTTGTCGTTCTTCGCGTTCGGCGCCATGGTGATCGAGGACGGGGCGCTACTACAGTTGCTGCAACTGCTCGGCTACGGTTATCTGAGCCTGGCTTTCTATCTGCTGTTCAAGGCCTGCGAGCATATTTTGGTGATCCGGCTGACCGAAGATGGTCCGGCGGATCACGAGCGTTGAACCACGCCTGCGATCAGAGCCTGATAAAGTGGCCCAACTGCCGCCGCCCGGTTTCAGTCCCTTGCCAGGAGCATACGATGTCAAACAATACCGAAATTGTCAGCCGTTTCATCGCCGCGTGGGAGGCCCGCGACGTGGACGCGATTATGGCGTTCTTCGCCAAAGACGCGGCTTATCACAACATGCCGATGCCCAAGCTGGTTGGCCAAACGCAGATACGGGAATTCATCCAGCCATTCGTCGACGGTGCCGACAAGGTTTCTTTCCAGGTCCTGCATTCGGCGGAAAACGCCGCGGGCACGGTGCTAAACGAACGCGTCGACAGCTTTGTGTTGAAAAATGGCAAGAAACTAGCCATCAAGGTTGTGGGAATCTTCGAGCTCTCCGGTGGAAAGATCGCTGCCTGGCGCGACTATTTCGACATGAAGGAATTCGAAGCGCAGATGGCGGCGTAACCATCTTGTTTCGGTTCACTGCAGCACGCCGCAAAGCCAGGTATTCGGCTGCATGGGACGGGTGCTCTGACAGCATCCGTCACCAATAAATTCGATGTAGTTAACCCATGTATCTGCCTTCACGCAAATCTGCCGTCATTGCGTTGTTTGTTCTGGCGCTGGTCTATCTGTTGGGCACATGGTTGTTGTTGCCGCGCGTCTTGCAGTCGCAGGCCGAGAAGTTCATCGCCGAAAAAACGGGCCATCGCCTTACCATGGACCGGCCCGAGTTCAATCCTTTCAAACTCAGTCTGCGGTTGCACAACCTGCATCTGGTACAGCCGGACGGTGCGCCGTTGCTGGCCTTCAAGGAACTGCTGGTCGACTTTTCCACCAAGAGCATCGTGCGTCGCGCCTGGGTGTTCGATGCCATACGCCTCGACGGGCTTGAGGCCAGCGTCGTTGAGTTGCCCGGCGATAAACTCAACTGGAGCGCCTTGCTCGAATCTTTGCAGAGCAAGGAGGCTCCGCCGCAGCCGGCAGGGCCGATGCCGCGATTGGAGATTGTCAGCCTGACCATCGCCGGCGGCGGTATCGCAGTTGAAGATCGGCGCACCAGTCCGGGGTTTGCGACCCGCATTCAGCCGCTTGATGTGCACCTCGAAGATCTTTCCACGTTACCCGACGACAAGGGGCGTTATCGGCTGTCGGCGCATACCGACTTTGGCGCCAAGGTATTGTGGCAGGGTGACATGACGCTCAATCCGCTGGCCGTCAGTGGGCACTTCGATGTCGAAGATATTTCACTCGCCAAGCTGGCGCCGGCAATCAAGCTGCCCTTGCGCATGGCGCCGCCGGAAGGTACGGCAGGGCTGTCGGCCAACTATCGACTCAGTGAATCGGGCGGGCAGATTGATCTGGTGATGGACCAACTTGAAGCCAGGCTCGCCGGCCTTAAGTTGCGCACTGAACAGGATGCGGTGCCGCTGCTGGTGCTTGACAGCATTGCACTCAAGGACGGTCGCTTCGATTTGCGCCAGCGCAACGTCACCATTGGATCGGTCACTCTCGCGGGTGGCGGTGTGAATCTCGCACGCAATGCCGAGGGCCGGCTGAATGTGCTTGACATGCTGCCGGTGGCTGAAGCAAAGCCTGCACCGGTCGCTGTTTCTCCGCAGGCTGCATCGCCGCAACAAACACAAGCCGCATCGACGGGTTGGCACTACCGCGTCGATCACGTCGCGCTGAGCGGTTTGCGCGCCGATTTTCGTGATCAGACGATTTCTCCGGTGGCTCAATTGGGTCTGCAGGACATCGCCGTCAGCATCGACGGTGTCAGCGACAAACTTGATGCGCCATGGCCAGTGCGTGCCTCGTTCAACGCCAGTACAGGTGGCCGTTTCGAAGCGGAAGGCACGGTCGTTGCCGCAACACCGTCAGTCGATATGCAGATCAAGCTTGCCGACCTGTCGCTCAAGGCGGTACAGCCGTATCTCGGTGCGGCCACCACGCTGACATTGGGCAGCGGTGAGGTATCGGCGGAAGGGCGGGCTCGCTACGGCTCGAGTGGAACGGGCTACAGCGGTATGCTTGCGGTGAACAATCTGCGGTTGACGGAACCGGGTGTCAAGACCGACTTCATGACCTGGAAGTCCCTGACGGCGCGGAAAATTGAAGTCACGCCGGCTGCGTTGCAGATTGGCGACCTTGCCTTGATCGGCCTTGACACGCAATTGATCATTGCCAAGGACAAAACGGTGAATCTCTCACGGGTTGTTCGACCGCGACCGGCTTCCGCAACAACCGCGACACCACCACCGCTCCCTGCCACATCGGCCACCGGTGCCCCGCCTTATCGTTTGGACATTGATCGGGTGCGCATTGCCAGCAGCGAGATGGGGTTCGCCGACTATTCGCTGGCGCTACCCTTCGGCACGCGCATCCACCACCTGCATGGCACGATCAATGGCCTTTCTTCACGCCCCGGGCCGCCGGGTCAGCTCGAACTCGACGGCCAGGTCGACGAATATGGCGTGGCGCGCGCCGCAGGCCAGATCAACTTGTTCGATCCGACGAACTACATGGATCTCAAGGTCGTTTTCCACAACATCGAGATGACGCGGCTGACGCCGTACACGGCAACTTTCGCCGGACGAAAAATAAAATCGGGCAAGCTGTCGCTTGATCTCGACTACAAGATCAAGCAGCGCCAGATGATTGGCGACAACAAGGTAGTCATGGATCAGTTGGTACTGGGCGAACGCGTCGAAAGCCCCAAGGCCAAGGATCTGCCGCTCGACCTTGCCATCGCGCTGTTGCAGGATTCCGATGGCCGTATCGATCTCGGCCTGCCGGTGTCGGGCAGCCTCGATGATCCACAGTTCAGCTTTGGCGACATTGTCTGGAAAGTGATTGTCAACGTACTGACCAAGGTGGTCACCTCGCCTTTCCGTGCGCTCGGAGCGATGTTCGGCAGCGAACAGGGATTTGATGCGATCACATTTGAAGCCGGTCACGCGCGGCTGACGCCGCCGGAACGCGAGAAGGTGGTCAAACTCGCCGCGACGCTGGTGAAGCGTCCTACTCTTGCGGTGGTCGTGCATGGCACCTATGCCGACACCGACCGTGTCGCCATTCAAGATCTGCAACTGCGTCGCGCGGTGGCCGACAAGATCGGCGATCAGGTAGATGCCAAAGACGATCCCGGCCCGATGTCCACCGGTCAGCCCAAAGTGCAATCGGCGCTCGAAACCTTGTTTGTTGATCGCGTGGGTCGCGGCGAGTTGGTGGCGCTGAAAGAAGGTTTTCGTTCGGCCAACCCCGGTCAATTGGAAGAGGGCAAGGCGGGCAAGTTGATCTCGCGCATGACCATGATATTCAGCGCCAAGCACGACTTGACGGCAAGCGAAGTCGCGGGACTCAAGGGTGCGGACTTTCACGCGGTGCTTTACCAGCGCCTGCGCGACAAGGAAGTCGTCACCGATGAGCGTCTGCAAGCGCTAGCCAAGGCGCGCGGCGAAGCAGTGATGGTGGAGCTGAAGACGGCCAACGCGCCTGCGGATCGCACCACCATGCTGGCGCCGGAGAAAATTGACGCCACCGGCAACGACGTTCCACTCAAGATGGACGTGATGCCCGCGGCGAAAGCTTCGGCTGCAACACCATCCGCCGCTGCGGCGACTCCAGCAAGTTCGAGTTAAAAAAATACCACCGCAAGGATGGTAGCTTGAATTGGAGGGACGTCGTCGCAGGCAGCAGGTCTGACCGATATTCAGACCTGATTCTTCGATCTACCCCCGAGGTGGTTTCAATGCCGGCTTCGGGTGTTTCAGTTCCTCGTATTTGCGCAGCACCCTGGGCACATAGTCCTGCGTCTCGGCGAAGGGCGGAATCTTCCTGCCGTAGCGGAGCACCGCATTTTCACCGGCGTTGTAGGCAGCGAGCGCCAAGCTGATGTCGCCACCGAACATGGACAGCAGATCGCTCAGATAGCGCGTACCGGCGCGGATGTTCCCTTCAGGCTGATAGAGATCGGTGACACGATAGCGCTTCGCGGTTTCGGGCATCAACTGCATCAGGCCGATTGCGCCTTTGGGTGACAGGGCACGTGCGTTGTAGCCAGATTCAGTTGCGATCACGGCGTGCACGAGCATTGGGTCAAGCCGCGTCGACATTGCTGCATGGGCGATAAGCCCGGCAAATGGTCCTGTGTCGACCGTCGTTGAACGAAGGTGATAACGCTCGTCGGACTTCGCCACATAGTCTTCGCGGTTGCGAAGGACCAACTTATAGCGCGAAGAGTCAGGCACGTTGCTGAAATGAGATACGCCTTCGTTATCGACGAATCCATAGATATCGGATGCGACCGCCAAAGCAGGCAGTGCAGCAAGAACACTGGCAAGGAAAAGAAATCGGGTCTTCAGGCGCATAAGCCACATGAGCATAGACTGAGCTTCCCCCGGAATTTCGTCTGCCAAGAGGTGGGGTATAACCCCGCATAACTTGGAAGGGAAAGACGAGATGAAGAAGTTACCGAAGCAGGAATACAGGGCGGAGTTCAAGGCACTGGCGGTAAAGCGAGTCAAGGCTGGGCAAAGCAATGGTGTAGTTGCCAGGGAACTGGGGCTAGGCGACCAAACGCTGCGCAACTGGGTCAAGGCATTCGATGCAGGCAAGCTAACCGGGGCGGGATTGAGGGTCGTGACACCCGAGCAGAGGGAACTGTCGCGGATGCGGGCCGAGAACGCCCGGCTCAGGATGGAGAATGACATCCTAAAAAAAGCGACGGCGTCCCCCAGGGGGATTTCCTCCGGGGCATACTTCGCGAAAGATGTTCTGTGAAATATGACCAACGGAAATCCCCGTGGGACGCCTGGATCGACACGCAACGCAAGCGCTATCCCCTGCCGTTGACGTGCGGTGTGCTGACAGTCAGCATCAGTGGCTACCGGGCCTGGAAACGCGGGAGCAGCCGGACACGCAGGCGACTGACCGATATCCAGATGCTGGCGCTGATCCGCGCCATCGACAAGGAACTGAAGCATGCCTACGGATCGCCGCGAATCACGCGTGAGCTGAGAGAGCATGGATTCCCGACCAGCAAACCCCGCGTGGAACGCCTGATGCGGGAGAACGGCATCAAGGCTCGCCACAAGCGACGCTACAAGGCGACGACGGACTCGAAGCACAACCTTGCCGGTGGCGCCGAACCTGCTGGATAGAAACTTTACGCCCGCGGCACCGAATCAAGTCTGGACTGCGGACATGACCTATATCTGGACGGACGAAGGCTGGCTGTACCTGGCCGTCGTCATGGATTTGTTCAACAGAGAAGTCGTCGGCTGGTCGATCAAGCCGAGAATGACGACGGATATCCTGATGGATGCGCTGACCATGGCGTGGTTTAGGAGAAAGCCGGGGCCGGGGCTGATGCATCACTCGGACCGAGGGAGCCAGTATGCGAGCCACGCCTTTCAGGCGCGGCTGAGAGATTACGCCATGGTCTGCTCGATGAGTCGCAAGGGAAACTGCTGGGACAATGCACCGACCGAGAGTTTCTTCAACAGCTTGAAGAATGAGCGGGTGCATGGCACCCGCTACCGGACGCGAGAAGAAGCAGAAACGGATTTGTTCGATTACATCGAACCGTTCTACGCCCCGCACCCGTCCGGGTGTCTCCGTCGACAGGAAGTCCCCTTGGGGGACAACCGGAAACGAATGCACTCCACGCTCGGCTTCGCCTCGCCAAAACAATTCCTGGAAACGTGGTTCAGCACTCAGCATGAGAAAGAATTGGCGGCATAATGCCGATAGGTTGGCAGACGAAAAACAGAGGGAACCTCAGTTTTGCCCCACCTTGAGTTTTGTCGTCACCACTTCAGTGACGCCGTTCACGTTTTCCACCAACTTGATCGCCCTGTCCCGCGCGGCGGCGTTCTTGACGGAGCCATGCAACGCCACCACGCCATTTTTCGCAGTGACGGATATGTCGTGGAAACCGTTTGCCTCCAGGGCCAAAGAAGCCTTGCCAGCGACTACATTGTTGTCCATGGACATCGGCGTGTTTTTTTCCGCCTGCATCGCGGCGGATTGCGCGCCGTCTTTGACCGGAACCTCCGCGTAAGACGACGGAACCGCCGCGAATGCGGCGACGAGCGATGCGATTGCGACGCCTTGCAATTTCCATTTACGCGCACACATGATGACTCCCTTCATTATGGTTGTAAGCATGACGTGACCGATATTCTAGCCCACTTGATGTAAGTGGATTTAAGTTTAATGCATGAGAACAGGAAGTGCCAAACGGTTCTGGATGGGGTTGGGGTTGGCGGCTGCTGGAGGCGGTTAGCAATCACCCACTTCTGTTACCACTGTGCCAAACATCACGAGCGGTAATCGCGTATGGTTGCCGCTTGATTGGTAATGCGATCTCAACTGCGAATAATGATCAAAATAATTTCTAATGGGTGCTGAAACATGTCTGCTTTCGGGAAACGTGATTGTCGGCTTAGGGTCGAGTTGAGCCGGTCACTTGATGTGTAAGCGGCCGTTCGCGGGAGGACTTCTGTCAACGACTGGTGATTAATCCAAAGCGGACGTTTTCGATCTGCTACGCCACCGACGGCTTCGGCCGAAGCACGGACGCTTATCCAGTTCTAATCAGATGGATGAAGAACGTTGCTGCGACCCATACAGGGGAATAGCATTATCTTGCTGTGGGTATATTTGTGGGTATCTTGCAATTCAATAAAACTTAAAACGAGCAGCCATGCGGTATTTCGGCGATCATGCGGTTCCGGGTCGCGAATGGAAATAGAGCGATCTAAGCCGCCATTCCCTCGTTCCCTAGCAGGGGGATGATTCTTGCTCCGCGCTGTGCAGCGGCTAGCTGTTCTCCCCACCACTTAAACAACTGCACCCGCTGCGTGAATCGCTCGCCCCGGTCATAGGCCCGAGCGACTTCGTTGTCGTGGGCGTGATCGAGGGCCAGTTCCACAACGTCGCGGGCGAAGCCGTTGTCGCGGGCCAGGGTGGAAAACGCGCTACGCCAGCCGTGAGGCGAATGTTTGCCTTCCAGCCCGAGGGTCACGCGGTACACCTTTTCGATGGATTCCCGGCCGATGAATTTGCCGCCGGCCGGAGAAGGGAACACGTAGCCTTTGCTGCCGAATACTTCCTTCCATTGACGCAACTCGGCGGCAATGTTCGGGCACAGGGGGACACGGTGATCAATGTCGCGGGTAGCAACTTTCATTTTTGCGCGCGGTATGATCCAGACCGGTTGCTCATCGTCAAGGTGGAACTCGCGCCATTCGGCGTTTACGACATTGCCAATGCGCATCGCGGTAAAGGCGCAGAGGCGATGCGCCATGCGTACGGAATGCGATAAGCGGGCCATGTCCGCCCGGCGCAGCACGTCGCCCAGGGCGGTTAGCTCAAGCAGTGCGGGCATGCGACCATTGTCCTTCTTGCGCGGTAGGACTTCGCGCGCCGGGCCTGCCGGGTTGTCGCGGCAAAGACCCTTGGCCTGGGCAGAGCGGAATACGCCATTCAGATGCTGGAGGATGCGCGTGGCGGTCTCCAGCACGTCGCGCTTGTGGATGTCTTCGATGGCCTTGGCGACGATGGCCGGAGTAATGCTGGCAATGGGCAAATTGCCGAGTGCGGGGTAAATGTCGCGCTCGAAGGCACGCGCCGATTTGGTGAAATGCCCGGCGCTCCATTCTCTTTGTTTCATCGCCAGCCATATCTGGGCGACTGCCTTGAAGGTGTTATCCGAATCGGCCGCCGACGTTGCCCGGTTTACACGCCGCTCGCTCACTGGGTCTTTGTTTTCCAGTAGCCGAGCTTTGACTTCGTTCAATTCAACGCGGGCCGCTGCCAGGGTGACAAGTGGATAAGGGCCAACCGAGTAGATTTTCTCTTTGCCCTCAATGCGGTATTTCACGCGCCAGGTGGCGCCACCCGCCGGGGTAATGAACAGGTGTAGCCCGCCACCGTCCGCCAGCTTCTTGCCGCGCTCCGCTTTAGCCACGAATGCCTTGATGGCTTTATCTGTGAGCTTTCCGCCGATACCCCCAGCCATGAGTTTTCTCCCGATTCGATTTGGCTTAATACCACCATTGATACCCCCATGATAGCCAGATGGTGCGGGATATTGCAAGTCGTTACAGGACAGTTATGACGCTGAATATCAAAGAAAAACGCCGTCTTTCGGACGGCGTTGAATGTTGCTGGGAGTATTAATGGTGGAGGCGGCGGGAATTGAACCCGCGTCCGCAAGTCCTCTACAGACAGTTCTACATACTTAGCCTCGTCATTTGATTTAGCCTGTCGTACGCCGCCGGGCAAGCTGGCGACAAGCGATCCGCTGAATTTTCGTGATCCACCGCACGGCGAGGCGGACCCTTATCTCACGTGAATGACTCTGCTGTCGCTTGCGCAACCCGGCCCGTGAGCAGTCCGGTGCAGAGCCAGCCGGTATTAAGCGGCTAGAGCGAAACGCTCGTCGTTGGCGTTTGTGGTTTTCCAGATGGATTTACGAGGTCACTGGCCCTCGGTATGCACTGCGCTGCTTTGTAACCCACGTCGAAGCCAAGTCGCCCCCATGTGGTACTGCTTAAGACGGCGCCCCAACCTTAAAGTTTCGTAAAGTTCAAGCGTTGATGGATTCTAACACGCAGCTTTGATCAGCCCCAGCACGTCGGCCGGGTGGGCGGCGATGCTATCCGCATTCCATTGTTCGACGGGCAGGCCGTCGCCGAGATAACCCCAGGCGGCAACGATGGTGCGGATGCCGGCGGCGTGGCCGGCCTGGACGTCGCGCAGGTCGTCGCCAACGTAGAGCGTGTGTTGCGGGTTGACACCGGTCAGTCGACACGCGAGCAACATGGGCTCGGGATGCGGTTTGGGGTTGGGCGTTGAATCGCCGCTGACGACACAAGCGGCGCGGTGTTCGAGGCCGAGGCCGGCAACGACCTTGCGGGTGTATTTCTCAGGCTTGTTGGTGACAATGCCCCAGCGCAGCTTCGCGTTCTCGATGTCGTGCAGCAGTTCAGCCATGCCCTCGAACAACCGGCTGCCGACGCAGATGTACTGTTCGTAGAGTGCAAGGAAGCGCTGTTGCAGACGCGGATAATCGGCGTCTTGCGGGGTGAGGCCGAAGCCGGCGCCGATCAACCCGCGCGAACCGTTCGAGACATGCGGGCGCAACAGCGGCATGGGTAGCGGCGCGCGGCCTTCTTCTTGCAGCAGGCGGTTAAGGGCGCCGCCCAGATCCGGTGCGGTATCGGCCAACGTGCCGTCGAGATCGAACAGTACGTCAATCACTGCTTGACGGTGCGCATCAGGTAATTGACGCGGGGGTCGTTGTTCAGCGCGTAGATTTTGGTGAGGGGGTTGTACCCCATGCCGATGATTTCACCGACCTGTAGCCCGCCGTCGCGGCAAAAGTGCGCGAGTTCGGCGGGGCGGATGAGTTTGGTGTAGTCGTGGGTGCCGCGCGGCAGCAGGTTCAGCACATATTCGGCGCCGATCACGGCATAAAGGTAGGCCTTGAGGTTGCGACTGATGGTGGAAAAAAATACGGTGCCACCGGGCTTGACCAGCGCGGCGCAGGCTTTGACGATGCTGGCCGGGTTGGGTACGTGCTCCAGCATTTCCATGCAGGTCACCACGTCGAAAGTCGCGGGCTGTTCCCTGGCCAGTTCTTCGACAGCGATCTTGCGGTAGTCGACCTGGCGACCGCTTTCGAGCAGATGCAAGCGCGCCACTGCGAGCGCTTTGTCGCCAAGATCAATGCCGGTGACGTTGGCGCCACGTTCGGCCATACCTTCGGACAACAGCCCGCCACCGCAGCCGACGTCGAGCACGCGCTTGCCCTTCAATACGATGGCTTGGTCGATCCAGTTGAGTCGCAACGGGTTGATGTCGTGCAGCGCCTTGAACTCGGAAGTTGGATCCCACCAGCGGTGGGCGAGCTCATTGAATTTGGCAAGTTCCTGCGGATCGGAATTGTTTGGCGCGGTGGTGACCATGGACGCAGTTTAACCAATAAAAAAGGCCCTGCACCGCAGGGCCTTTTTTGCATCGGCAGGACCAGATTTACTTGGGGGCCTTGGTGCCAATGATTTCGATGTCAACACGGCGGTCAGGCTGCAGGCAGGCGACGACTTTCTTGCTCTTCTTGCCCGGGCATTCGTCCGGCTTGGTCTTGGGCTGCTGCTCGCCCTTGCCTTCGGCGGAGATACGGTTGGCATCGATACCCTTGCCGACCAGATAGCTCTTGACCGCGTTGGCGCGTTTCTCGGACAGCTTTTGGTTGTAGGCATCGGAACCGAAACGGTCGGCATGGCCGGTGGCGATGATGGCTTCAAGCTTGAAGTCGACAAGCTTGGACGCCACTTCGTCAAGTTTCGCCTTGCCTTCGGCACGCAGCGTGGCTTTGTTGAAATCGAACAGGGCATCGGCGGCCAACGTGATTTTGTCGGTGACGGGCTTGACCATAGGCGCTATGGGTGGCGGCGGAGGTGTTACGGCGGAGGGCGGCGGCTCGCACTTTTCCTTAAGCGCCGCATCCGCCATCAACAAATCCTTGTCGCAATAGCAGCCGGCGGGAAACTTTCCACCGACAACAGGGGTGTTGGCGGCCAGTTCCTTGGTCCAGTACCCGGTGCGCCAGCACAGCCCGGTGCCGCTGCGGGCGAGTACGCCACGAGCATCGATGACATAGGGTAAAGGTTGGGCGCTTTTGACATCGAGCACAATGTCTTCGACGGGAGAAATCTGGGCCAGCGCCGGAAGCGTGGAACCCAGCAGTGTGCCAAGCACAAGGGACGTACGGATGAACTGAGATTTCATGATGTTGCCTTTCGTAACTCGAATATTGGGAAACCCTTTGGATGGCAGGCCCATGCAGAAATGGCAGGCCAACGCATCACGATCTGACCGTATTTTGCCATACCGAAGCGATTTCGATCAACTTTGTAATATCAATGTCATGTAACTGTCCCTCGCTTACAACAGGCTTTCCGGCCACCCAGACATGGCTGACATTTTCCCGGCCGGCGACGTAGACCAGATGCGAAGCCGGATCAAAGCAGGGTTGGTGCATCCAGTCATCGATTCGTATCGCGCACAGATCCGCCTCCTTGCCGGGCACCAAAGAGCCGATCTTGCCGTCCAGGCCCAGGCCCGCTGCGCCTTCCAGGGTCGCCATGCTTAGCAGGGTATGGGCGTCCAGGGCGGCGGCATCGCCGCTCAAAAGCTTGCCCAACAGGCCGGCGTGGCGCATTTCCTGAAACAGGTCAAG
>JAYUGL010000216.1:0-4435 GCA_043738385.1 Sterolibacteriaceae bacterium | reverse complement strand
ACCAGGATATCGACAAGATCGAAAAACAGGATCAGGAAGACAACTATCGCGGTACCGATCACTTCGGCAAGAGTGGTCTGGAGCAGCATTACGAGTTTGATCTGCACGGACGCACCGGTTTCGAACAGGTGGAAGTGGATGCCGGCGGCCGCGGCGTGCGCACCCTGGCGAGCACGCCGCCGACACCGGGCAACAACCTGACGTTGACCATTGACGCCAAGTTGCAGGAGGTGGCCGAAAAAGCCTTCGGTGATCGCAAGGGCGCATTGGTGGCCATAGAACCCGCCACCGGCGGCGTGCTGGCTCTGGTCTCGATGCCGAACTACGATCCCAATCTTTTTGTCGACGGCATTGATTCAAGCAACTGGGACCAACTCAACACGTCGCCCGACAAACCGATGATCAACCGCGCGCTGAACGGTGCCTATCCGCCCGGATCGACCTTCAAGCCTTATATGGCACTGGCCGCGCTTCAATATGGCAAGCGATTTCCCGAGCAAACTATTTACGATCCCGGTTACTTCATGTTCGGCGGCCATCAGTTCCGCGATGACAAAAAGGGCGGCCACGGCACGGTGGACATGTACAAGTCACTGGTCGAATCTTGCGACACGTATTACTACATGCTGGCGAACGATCTGGGCATCGACAATATTTCCAGCTTCATGCGCCAGTTCGGCTTCGGTCAGCGCAGCGGCATTGACATTGAGGGCGAGTCGGAGGGGATACTTCCATCGAAAGAATGGAAACGCAAGCGCTTCAGGAATCCCGAACAGCAGAAATGGTATGCCGGTGAAACCATTTCGGTCGGCATTGGTCAAGGTTACAACGCCTACACGCCGATGCAACTGGCGGTGGCCATCACCACCCTGGCCAACAATGGCGTCAGAGTCCGGCCACACTTGGTCAAGAGCATCACCGATGGGAGCAGTGGGCAAAACATCCCGATCAAACTTCAGCCGCTCAGTTCGATCTCCTTGAAGCCCGAAAATTTTGAAGTGATCCGAAACGCGCTGATCGGTGTCAACAAGGAGGGCACCGGCGCCCGGGCTTTTGCCGGCGCCGAATATGTGTCCGCCGGCAAGACTGGCACGGCCCAGGTGTATTCGCTCAAAGGCGAAAAATACAAGGAAGGCAACGTCAAGCAACTGTTGCGCGATCATGCATTGTTCATCGCCTTCGCGCCGGCAGACAAGCCGACCATCGCGCTTGCGGTGCTGGTGGAAAATGGTGGCTTCGGCGCGCAAGCCGCGGCGCCCATCGCACGCCAGGTGTTCGACTATTACCTGCTCGGCAAGCTGCCCAAGGAACCGGCGCCGGCGGATGAACAGGCTGTGGAGGACGACCAATGACCCACTTTATTCGCCATCTGCTGCGGCGACTCGCCGACCCGATCGATCCGCCGCTGATGGCACTTGCGGCAATTCTGCTTGGCATTGCCGTGCTGGTATTGGGAAGTGCCTCTCCAGAACGAATTGGGTCGCAGTGCGTCAACGTTTTCGCTGCGCTCATCATAATGCGCGTAGCGGCACAACTACCACCCCAACGTTTGATGTATCTGGCGCTACCGACTTATGTCGTCGGTCTCACGCTGCTGTTGGCGGTGATGGAATTCGGCGAGGTGTCCAAGGGCGCGCGGCGCTGGCTGAACCTCGGCGTGATGCGGATTCAGCCTTCGGAAATCATGAAAATCGCCATGCCATTGATGCTGGCGTGGTACTTCCACAAGCGGGAACCGCTGATACGGTTGCGCGACCACTTCGTTGCAGCAGTATTGCTGATTGCCCCGGTGGCGCTGATCGCCAAACAGCCCGACCTGGGTACCGCCATCCTGGTAATGGCGGCCGGCTTTTTCGTGATTTTCTTTGCCGGACTGCCGTGGAAAATCATCCTCGGTCTGGTCGCCACCGTTGCCGCCGCAGCACCCCTGGCGTGGTCGGTACTGCACGACTATCAGCGCGCCCGCATTCTGACGCTGCTCGATCCGGAAGCCGATCCGCTGGGAAAAGGTTTTCACATCATCCAGTCCACCATCGCCATCGGTTCCGGCGGCCTCTTCGGCAAGGGCTGGAGGCAAGGCACGCAAGCCCAACTGGATTTCCTGCCCGAGCGACATACCGATTTCATCTTCGCGGTGATCTCGGAAGAGTTTGGACTACTCGGCAATCTGGTGCTGCTGACCATCTACGCGTTGCTGATTGGCCGCGGGCTGATGATCGCCGCCAACGCACCGACGCTGTTCACCCGACTGCTGGCCGGATCGATCACGCTGATTTTCTTCACCTATGCCTTCGTCAATATGGGCATGGTCAGCGGCATCCTGCCGGTGGTCGGCGTGCCGTTGCCTTTTATCAGTTACGGCGGCACCGCGCTGGTCACGCTGTTTCTCGGCATTGGAATATTGATGAGCATTCATAAGCATCGCATGCTGGTTCAAAAATGAGGATGGGAAACGTGAGGACTAAAACCACTGGCGGGTGTTGGTCCATTTTCCTAACCTTGTTACTTGCAGCGTGTGCGAGTTCCCCGCCCGCGACGATCATTGATCGGTCCCCGGTGCCGGCAGCCGTCATACCTCCTCTACAAACATCACCTCCAAAACCACCCGCCTATTCCCTCAAACGTGGCGGCGGTTTTTATCAGGATGACGGGCCCGGCGACAACGCGCCGGAAAATATCGACGCCATTCCGGATGCGATTCCCAGAGCCGAACCGCTGAAAAAACTCGCCAACAAACCTTACTCGGTGCTGGGCCGCAACTATGTGCCAATGCGCGAACTGGCGCCCTACAAGGCGCGCGGTCTGGCGAGCTGGTACGGACGCAAATTTCATGGTCAGAAAACATCCTCGGGCGAACCCTACGACATGTACGGCATGACGGCAGCGCACACCACCTTGCCTCTCCCTTCCTATGTCCGCGTCACCAATCCCGCCAACGGCAAGTCGGTCGTGGTGCGCATCAATGATCGCGGTCCGTTCCACTCTGGCCGTATCATCGACCTGTCCTACACGGCATCCTGGAAACTCGGACTGGTCGGCAACGGCAGTGGGTTGGTCGAAGTGGAAAGCGTGCTGCCCGGTCAGCAAACCCTGATCGCCCGCGCTCCGCCGCAAGGCGAAGCAGCCAAGGAAATACTCAGCCCACCGACGAGCACCAGCGATGAGCTCCTGCCCGAAGTCAGCGACACGCACGGCACCTGGCTGCAACTTGGCGCTTTCGGCAATCGCGATAATGCCGAAGCCCTGAAGTCGCGGATGGAAAGAGAACTGGGCAGCCTCGGTGAAAAGCTGGTGGTGCAGGCAGCAGGCAAACTTTATTGCCTGCAATTGGGTCCCTGGGCCAGCGCTGATGAAGCCCGGCGAATCGCGGAGAATATCGCCGAGATGCTGGAGATGAAGCCGGTCGTCGTGCAGCGCTGAAGTCCCGCTACACGTGTGCCTCTATAATTCGTCTTTTCATCTTCGCTCCACCCCTGCTCCTATGCGTCTTCCTGCCATTCTCGTCGTCTGGCTGCTAGTTCTGATCTCCGCTTCAGCCCACGCGCAACTCGCCCTCCAACCCCCGTCCGTCGCCGCTCGCGCCTGGCTGTTGTTCGACTACGGCTCGGGCCAGGAACTGGCTTCTGCGAAAGCGGATGGTCGCGTCGAGCCGGCCTCGCTGACCAAGCTGATGACGGCCTACCTGACATTCAGCGCGCTAAAGCAGGGCACGCTGAAACTCGACCAGACCATTCCGGTATCGCAGCGAGCGTGGAAGGCGCAGGGTTCGCGCATGTTCATCGAGCCGAAGCGGCCGGTGACGGTGGCCGAGTTGATGCGCGGCATGATCGTGCAGTCGGGCAACGACGCTTGCATCGCACTGGCCGAAACCATCGCCGGCTCGGAAGATGCGTTCGCGCAGATGATGAACCGCGAGGCGCAGCGCCTGGGGCTGAGCAACACCCATTTCGTCAACGCCACCGGGCTACCCGACCCACAGCATTACTCGACCGCCCGCGATCTGGCACGGCTGACCCGGGCCTTGATTCGCGACTTCCCCGAGTATTACCCGATCTATTCGACCCGGGAATACAGTTACAACAACATCACGCAGCCCAACCGCAACCGCCTGCTGTGGCTGGACCCGACGGTTGATGGGGTCAAGACCGGCCACACCGAGACGGCCGGTTTCTGCCTGATTGCATCAAGCCGGCGCGGGTCACAGCGCCTGATTTCAGTGGTGCTGGGAACCGATTCTGAAACCGCGCGCGCAGAGGAATCGCTGAAGCTGCTCAACTTCGGCTTCCAGTTCTTCGACGCGGTCAAACTCTATGACAAGAACCAGGCGGTCTCCCAGCTCAAGGTTTTCAAGGGTGCGCTGAATACTGTCAGAGCCGGCTTCACTGAGGACTTTGTCATCTCGCTGCCGAAGGGTGCCGCCAGCCGGCTCAAGGTG
>JAYUGL010000215.1:0-12160 GCA_043738385.1 Sterolibacteriaceae bacterium | reverse complement strand
CTGATGATCACCGACTGCCACATGACGGAGATGGACGGCTACGCGCTGACACGCAACATTCGTCGCATCGAAAGCCGTGACAGTCTGCGGCGCATGCCAATCATCGCGTGGACGTCGACCACCCTGCCCGGCATGGACCAAAACTGTGTGGACGCCGGGATGGATGACCAACTACTCAAACCGGTCGACCTGGACGCGCTGGCGAGCATGCTGGAACGTTGGCTGCCGTCGCCCAACAAGTCGCCGCCAAAGTCCACCACCGAGGCCGCAACGCCAATCACTCCTGACGTCACCCTTGATCGTGCGGTGCTCGCCCGCTATTCCAGCGGCGACCTACATCAGGAGCGGGAGATCCTGCGCGAATTTCGCACGGCGAACCTTGCCGACATCGCGCTGTTCGAGCAGGCCCTGGCGCAACACGATCCGCTGCTGGTGGCGCAGGCAGCGCACCGGATCAAAGGCGCCAGCAGGATGATCGGCGCCCATGCCTTCGCCTCGATATGCGAACGTCTTGAAAAGAACGGCGGCGCACGCGACTGGGACGCCATCACCACCCACCAGAAGCTGTTTTTTCAGGAGCTGAACAAGCTCAATGATGTCCTCAACTCGTGCTAGGCTCGGGGCAACACAAACTCCCGGATAACGCGCCCGGCCTCCTGTTCATGCCACTCTCCGAACTCCGCTTTTTAGTCGTCGATGACCACGACTTCCAGCGCAACATGCTGGTCAGAATGTTGAAGCGACTCGGCGTCGTCCAAATAAGGGAAGCCGCCGATGGCGCTGCGGCGCTCAAGGTCTGCGGCAGCACCCCCATCGACATCATCATTTGCGATCTCGACATGCCGGGCATGGACGGCATGGCGTTTATCCGCCATCTCGGCGAAAGCGGCATCAACGCCTCAATGATCCTCTCCAGCGCGCTGGATCGGTCGTTGGTGGCCTCGGTGGGAACCATGACCCGCGCCTATGGCATCCATCTCCTCGGTACCGTCGAAAAACCCACTACGCTGGAGCGACTGCAAGCGCTGATCGGTCTTTACAAGACACCCACATTCCACGAGCTCGGGATCGCGCCGCCCACCTTTTCACTGGATGAAATTTGCGCGGGGCTTGCCGCAGGACAGTTTGAGCCGTTCTTTCAGCCTAAGGTCGAGATCGCCAGCGGCGGACTCAAGGGCGTGGAAGCACTGGCGCGCTGGCGCCACCCCGAGCACGGCATCGTCGCACCGCAGAGCTTCATTGAAACTCTTGAAGGTTCCGGCCTGATTGACGAACTCAGCTGGCAGATGATCGAGCTATCCGCGCGCTGGTGCCATGAATGGCGCGCCGCCGATCTCGATATCAACGTCTCGGTGAACATCTCGCTCAGCTCGCTCAACAAGGCCAGCTTCGCCGACCGCATCGTCGGTCTGGTCAATAGCCAGAAACTCGACCCGCGCCACATGATCCTCGAAGTCACCGAAAGTACCGCGATGACCAACGTCGGGCAGGCGCTGGAAAATCTTGCCCGCCTGCGCATCAAGGGCTTCGGCCTGTCCATCGACGACTACGGCACCGGCTATTCGTCCATGCAGCAGCTGACCCGCATTTCCTTCACCGAACTGAAAATTGACCAATCCTTCGTCACCGATGCCAGTGCCAACGAGACCTGCCGCGTGGTTCTGGAAACCAGTCTCGACATGGCGAAAAAGTTGCGCTTGTGCTCCGTCGCCGAGGGCGTGGAAACCGAAGCCGATTGGGCGATGCTGCAAGCGTCGAGTTGCAATCTGGCGCAGGGCTATCTGATCGGGCGACCGATGGAAGGCAAGGACCTCCTTGGCTGGGTGTCGAGTTGGAAGCCGCCACTTGGCATGGCCCAGGCGCTTGAATAGAAGAAGCGAAACAGCAGGGCTTTCTCGGGACAGTTCTAGCTTCCCCTACTACATGTAGTGGCACAACCCTTGCTCGGGCACTACATGTCGTGCCAGGACATGCCAAGTCATTGTTTCGTAAGAAGGCAAAATTCTTCACTTTTCTTCGTTATCCGGCGAGGGTATTCTCCGTATCCTGTAGTCCAAGCCCACACCGTTTTACCCCCTCCGGACAAAAAACATGACACAAGAAACCCATAGCACCGAGGACTCTTTTTCCCAAATTCAAGTCGGTCAGCTCGGCCTGCCGCTGCCGCAGGAAATCTCTGGCGAAGTCCTGCTTGAAAAATACGCCAAGGGCAATGAGCGTGATGTGCGCGAAGTGCGCAGCCGCGTTGCCCGCGCACTCGCCGCCGTCGAAGCCGAAGACAAGCGCACTTATTGGGAAGCCCGCTTCCTCGAAGCCCAGGAAAACGGTTTCGTGCCCGCCGGCCGCATCAACTCCGCCGCCGGCACCGACCTGTGCGCCACGCTGATCAACTGCTTCGTGCAGCCGGTGGGCGACTCCATTTCCGAAATGGTCGATGGCCGCCCCGGCATCTACACCGCGCTGGCGCAAGCCGCCGAAACCATGCGCCGCGGCGGCGGCGTCGGCTACGACTTCTCGTCGATCCGTCCGATTGGCGCCCACGTCAAGGGCACGCAGTCGCGCGCCTCCGGCCCCATCTCCTACATGCGCGTGTTCGACCGCTCCTGCGAAACCGTCGAATCCGCCGGCAGCCGGCGCGGCGCGCAAATGGGCGTGATGCGCTGTGACCATCCCGACATCGAGGAATTCATCCACGCCAAGGACCACGGCGACCTCACCAACTTCAACGTCTCGGTCGGCGTCACCGACGAATTCATGCAGGCCGTGGAAGGCGACAGCGAAGTCGAGCTCAAGCACCGCGCCCAACCCACCGCCGAGATCGTCACCGGCGGCGCCTACCAGCGCGAAGACAGCCTGTGGGTCTATCGCAAGGTACGCGCCCGCGACCTGTGGGAGCAGATCATGCGCTCCACCTACGACCATGCCGAGCCGGGCATCCTGTTCCTTGATCGCATGAACAAGGACAACAACCTCTACTACTGCGAAACCATAGCGGCCACCAACCCCTGCGCCGAACAACCGCTGCCGCCCTACGGCTGCTGCTGCCTCGGTTCGATCAATCTCACCGTGTTCGTCAAGGCACCGTTCACCGAACTGGCCACGTTCGACTACGCCGCCTTCGGCAAGGTGGTGGAAACCTCGACCCGCATGCTCGACAACGTGCTCGACGCCACTCACTGGCCGCTCGAACAGCAGCAGAAGGAAGCCGCCAACAAGCGCCGCGTCGGCCTCGGCTTCACCGGCCTTGGCGATGCACTGATCATGTTGCGCCAGCACTACGCCGGCAACGAAGCACGCGCCACTGCAACGAAGATTTCCGAGTTCATGCGCGACAAGTCCTACCTCGCCTCGGTCGAACTGGCGAAGGAGCGCGGCGCCTTCCCGCTGTTCAATGCCGACATGTATCTCTCCGGCGGCAATTTCGCTTCGCGCCTGCCGCAGGAGATCAAGGACACTATCCGCAAGCACGGCCTGCGCAACTCGCATCTGCTCTCCATCGCGCCCACCGGCACCATCAGCCTGGCCTTCGCCGACAACGCCTCGAACGGCATCGAGCCGCCGTTCTCGTGGACCTACACGCGCAAGAAACGCATGGCCGACGGCACGCACAAGGAATACGCGGTCGAGGACTACGCCTGGCGGCTTTACAAGCACATGGGCGGCGATGTCAGCAAGCTGCCCGATTACTTCGTCACCGCGCTGGAGCTTTCGGCTGCGGCGCACAAGGACATGGTCGCCGCCGTCGCACCCTATGTTGATACCTCGATCTCCAAAACGGTGAACGTGCCCGAGGACTACCCCTACGCCGAGTTCGAAGACCTCTACATGTCGGCGTGGAAGTCCGGCCTCAAGGGTCTTGCTACTTATCGTCCCAACGGCGTGCTTGGTTCCGTGCTCTCGGTGGGCGAAAGCATCAGCCCCAATGCGCAGAAACGGCCGCAGGACGTGACCATCGACAGTGCCAACCGCCGCCTCTCCATCGGCGCCCTGCCCGCCCCGGTGCTGGCCAGCCTGCGCTGGCCCGGCCGGCCGCGCATGACCGACGGCAACAGCTCGTGGTCGTACATGATCGAAACCCCGCACGGCGAGTTTGCCCTGTTCGTCGGCCAAACCGAAAACGAAGCCGGCCGTGGCGTGCCCTTCGAAGTCTGGGTCAATGGCTCCGAGCAGCCGCGCGGCCTAGGCGCCGTGGCCAAGACGCTGTCGATGGACATGCGCGTCAACGACAAGGCCTTCCTCAAGCTCAAGCTTGACGCGCTGGCCAAGACCATCGGTGCGGAACCCTTCGAAATGCCCTTCCCGCCCAGCGGCGAAAAAAAGCTCATGCCCGGCATGGTCTCGGCCTTCGCTCAGGTGGTGCGCTATCGCTGCGAACGTCTCGGCGCACTCGACGAAAGCGACACCACGGCCGGCGAGACGCCGGTGCTCGACGCCATGTTCTCGCGCGACGAACCCAAGACCGGCACCGACGGCACGCTGTCATGGACGGTCGACATTTCCAACCCGGCGGCGGGCGAAGAGTTCGTGCTCGGCCTCAAGGAAATCACCCTGCCCGACGGCGTCACCCGCCCCTACTCGGTGTGGCTCTCCGGCAACTACCCGCGCGCCCTCGACGGTTTGACCAAACTGCTCTCGCTCGACATGCGCGTCATGGACCCGGCCTGGATCGGCATGAAGCTGAGGAAGCTGCTCAACTACCCGGAACCGCTGGGCGACTTCATGGCCCGCGTGCCCGGCCAGCAGAAACAGCAGAACTGGCCGTCCACCGTCGCCTACATCGCGCGGCTGATCATCCACCGCTACTCGATGCTCGGCATCCTCGACGAGCACGGTTTCCCGATGCGCGACATGGGCATCCTCGAACTGCCGGGACAACCCGCCAAGGCCGGCGGCATCAAGGCCATGCAGGGTTCGCTGTGCGCCGAATGCGGCAACTTCACGGTGATCCGCAAGGATGGCTGCGATTTTTGCTCGGCGTGTGGGGCGGTGGGGACTTGCGGGTAGACTGGCGGAGGTAACAGGCTGGTGCTCAGAAATGCCGTGGGATTTTAAGTGGGATGCATTCAAGGCGCGGGGTAACCTGTCCAAGCACGGCGCAACATTTGAACAGGCGGCATCGGTATTGACTGATCCGCTGGCGCTCACAGTATTCGATAAAGTACATAGTACCGATGAAGAACGCTGGTTTACACTCGGCGCAAGCCGGGAAGGCAAGTTACTTGCGGTATCGCACACATTTGAAGCAACGGGGTCAAACCGGGCGCGGATACGAATAATTTCTGCGCGAGAGGCGACAAGCAACGAACGGCGGCAGTACCAAGACGAGCCGCGCTAGGGTGATCGCAATGGGCAACGCAACGACAAACGATGACGACATGCCGGCCGAGATCGATTTCAAAGGCGGCACACGCGGCAAGTTCTACAAACCGGATGCGATGTTTCGGTTGCCGGTTTATCTCAATGAAAAAATCGGGAGCTACCTCACCGCTAAAGCCGATGCCAAAGGTGTCGAGCTTTCCGATCTGGTCAACGACCTGCTCCAGAAAGAAATTGAGATCATCGAGGCAGTAAAGTAGCCATGGGCTCGCTGTGCGCCGAGTGCGACAACTTCACGGTGATCCGCAAGGATGGCTGCGACTTCTTTCAGCATCATCATCAACTCGTTGCACTTCGCACTTGAAACCGCCGAGACTAAAACCATGTTGGACGACTCCTTAATTCCCCGCTTTCGAGAGTCACTCTTTGGAGCAAAATACAATCTCTTGTTGGGTGCGGGCGCCTCCCTAGACAGTACAGATCGTTACGGGAAGAGTCTTCCGAGTTCCGATAGTTTCCGCAAGGGTCTATGTAAGTTAAAAAATGTCCGGGAGACCACCAGCCTTCCGCATGTGTATGGGATATTGGAACCAGATGAAATCAGGAAGCACGTCGTTGATAGACTCATGGGATGCCGCCCAGGTCTGACCGCCAAATCATTACCCCAATTTCTTTGGAAATTTATATTTACTTTCAACGTCGATGACGCCTTGGAGGCAGCTTATGAGTCAAATACTGACTTAGCTAAGCAAGACCTTAGCATACTAAATTTCAATGCTCCCTATAGTACTGGGTCGTGATCATTAGCGGATCTCCGCATACTTCACCTTCATGGATACACAAGAGAGCCCGACTCTGGATTCGTTTTTTCACATAACGAATATGCAAAAGTCATGAGGGATACGAATCCTTGGATGGTAGTGCTATCTCAAGTATTAGCAACTGAGTCATTTATCATTGCAGGGACCAGACTCGACGAGCCCGATTTGGAGTTTTATCTCAGCACAAGAAATACTCTTACGCAGAGATCAGCACGTGGTCCATCCCTATTGATTGAACCTTATCCGGATGCAGTCACACAAAAAGCATGTGAAGTACATGGGCTAACTCTTGTAAAAGCCACATTGTCCGAGTTCCTGCAATGGGTCTTATTGACCTTGGGAGCACCCCCTAGATATACCGAACGGCTACCTAAAAACAAATCCCTATTGGGCGGGGCCGCAGATCAAAGAAAACTTGCGAGTTTCTTTGCTGACTTTTCATTCGTAGAGCCTCAAGACTTACAGACCTCTCAGACTGATCTCTCGTTCTTTTATGGACGCACTCCGACTTGGGCTGATATTGCCAGCAACACCGACATAGTCCGTCTTGACACCTTTGACTTGGTTGAATACTGCCGAAATCTTCTAAAGGATAGCTTTTCTAAAGAGCGCCTTGTTCTCATAACTGGTCATGCTGGCTCCGGCAAGTCCGCGCTTGCCAAGCGTGTGGCCTTTGATCTAATGGGAGATGGGTACCTTCTCTTTGACTGTCGCTCCAGCGCGCGGATCGATTCAACTCTTGCGATCGAATGCTTATCTGGACTCAAGATTCCGTTTGTAATATTAGTTGACGACTTTGCTGACCACGTCCAGCAGATACGGCCACTACTTGAAACAACTAAGATCACGACGAACTTTGTTGTTTTGGCATGCGAAAGGGACTACCGCATTCCATTTGTGGATCTGAGGCTTGAGGACACGCCCCGCAAAATCAAAAAGGTCAAGAAGCTTTCCACAAAGGAGCGTATTCAACTCGTACATTTGTTCAAGGATAAGGGGCTACTTGGCAATGAGTACGCCGCCAAGAAGCCAGAAGAGTTTGCTAAGTATGCGGACGATGAAGACATCGCATTCTTCGTTTGTCGTCTACTCAATGACTTTCGACCTTTGGACAAAATTGCTAATTCACTATTCATTGTAGCTACGCCTGAGGAGCAGATTTTCTACGCAGCCTGCTCATTGGCCCAATTTTGCTATCGGGTGGGCGTAAATTTCAACATCCTGCAATCCCTCGATAGACAGTTGAGCTTGGAGCAGCAAATTGCAGGCAAGAGCTCTCTGCCACTTGCGTACAACATTGACGACGACAATTATGTCGTACCTCTTAATCCTATATTGGCTGATCGCGTAGTACAGCTGATGTCAAGAGAACATCCCGATACCTTGTTTAGAGTCTTTGTTCAACTGGCACAAGCTGTCGCACCGCAAGTAACGCGTACGACAATTATGGACAAGACTCCCGAAGCAAAGTTGGCACAGAGACTGTTTGACGCAGATGGTGTAATTCGGCCGCTGCTCGGTAATAACGGCGCTAGGTTTTACGATGAATTGAGAAATATTTGCGCATGGAATTCCCGCTATTGGGAACAACGTGCTCTGTTCACCGCAGATGATGATTTGCAAACAGCAATCCAGTACGCACGTCACGCAGTTGCTATCGAACAGCACCCATATACATACACCACTCTTGCAAAGTTGCTATTGAGGGCAATGAGATTACCTGGAAGCAACCGTGAGTATTTATTTGAAGAGGCCTACTCAAAGTTATGTAGCGCCATAGATCACGAACAGCAATATTCTCGTGTCTCCATACATCCGTTCGTAACCTTGTTTACCGGAACCGGTGCATTCTTAGAGTTCGGGGGGGTATTGGGTGCGAAGAAACTACAGCAACTTAGGACGCATTTGAATTTCGCAACGTTTCGCTACCGGAGGGACAATGATCTACAGAATGCAGCAGCTCGGGTGGAACGGCTTTTATCGCCGTAATTATTGGAGTCAAGGTCAAATTATTTGCCTTGTGAGCTAAAGGCTCAGAATATTTTTCTATCCTTTTGGCGTTACTGAGCTCACGTAGTGAGCCGGCAACAGCTTCATGCTTTCGGTGTTATCGCAGTTCTTCAATGATCAGGATTAACCCGTGGCATCTACGCAGCTCAATTTCGATTTGTTTGACGAACCTTTGGCCGCATCTCGGGCCAGGGTTATGGCTGCCATCGAGACGCTGGCGACACAAAGCGGCAAAGAGGCCCGTGGCGCCATTTTCACGCGTGCCGAAGTCGTCGAGTTCATCCTCGATCTGGCGGGATACACCGCAGACCATGCGCTGCATCGCATGCGAATATTGGAGCCGTCTTTCGGGGGCGGCGACTTCCTGCTGCCGGTGGTCGGGCGTTTGCTGACCGCGTGGCAGTCATCGAAAAGCTCGGACTCAGTTATTGATGAACTGCGCGACGCGATCCGGGCCGTTGAACTACATCGCGACACCTACGCCACGACCCGTCTGCGCGTGATCGAACGACTCAAGCTGCACGGGATAGCGACGCAGTCCGCGACGGCCCTTGCGGATTGCTGGCTGGTGCAAGGCGACTTTCTTCTCGAACCACTGGCTGGGCGATTCGATTTCGTCGTCGGCAACCCGCCCTACGTGCGTCAGGAGCTGATCCCCGCGCCCTTGTTGGCCGAGTACCGGAGCCGCTACCAGACCTTGTATGACAGGGCCGATCTTTACATTCCGTTCATTGAGCGCTCGTTATCGCTGCTGGCCGATGGCGGCTGCTTGGGCTTTATCTGTGCCGACCGGTGGATGAAGAACCGCTACGGCGGACCGTTGCGCAAGCTCGTTGCCGAGCGGTTCCACCTCAAGGCCTACATCGACATGATGGATACACCGGCCTTCCACAGCGAAGTCAACGCCTATCCGGCCATCACCATCATCAGCCGCGAGAAGCCTGCCGCCACGCGCATCGCGCATCGTCCGTCGATCAACCGGGAAAGCTTGACTGAACTCTCCACAGCGCTGCGGGCGAAGACCTTGCCTGAAAATGGCGGTCCGGTGCGAGAGCTGGCACGCGTCACCAACGGTGCCGAGCCATGGTTGCTCGAATCTTCGGACCAGATGGCCCTGATTCGCCGCCTAGAACAGCAGTTTCCGACTATTGAAGAAGCGGCGTGCATGGTCGGCATCGGCGTTGCAACCGGCGCCGATCAGGCATTCATCGGTGACTTCGATGCGCTGGATGTGGAACCGGATCGAAAGATACGTCTGGTGACAACCCGCGACATTCAGTCTGGCGAGGTGCTATGGCGCGGACAAGGCGTCATCAACCCCTTTGCCGATGATGGCGGTCTTGTCGATCTGCGCGACTATCCAAAATTGCAGCAGTATCTGGAAGCTCGGAAAGACGTGATCACAGGTCGCCACTGCGCGCAGAAAACGCCATCGAACTGGTATCGCACCATCGATCGCATCACTCCGTCACTCGGGAAAAAGCCAAAGCTGTTGATCCCGGATATCAAGGGGGAAGCTCACATCGTTTTCGAGCGTGGTGAACTGTACCCGCACCACAACCTGTACTACGTGATCTCCGAAGACTGGGACTTGCGCGCTTTGCAGGCAGTGCTTCTTTCCGCCATCGCCAAGCTTTTCGTAGCGACCTACTCGACCAAAATGCGCGGCGGATATTTGCGCTTTCAGGCTCAGTACCTGCGGCGCATCCGCATTCCCTACTGGCACCATGTGCCAGAGCTATTGCGTGAGGAGCTGATCAAGGCTGCTGTGAGCCGGGATATGGAATCATGCAACAGCGCGGCATTCAGGCTGTACGGCCTGAGCCAAGAGGAACGCTCGGCACTTGGAGGCAACGGAGAATAAATGGCGCTTGATCTCGTCGATTACGAACGCAAGGCTCGCAAGGCGGCGCAAGCCTTCTGGGGAAACCGGGAAGCCGCCCGGCAGAAGCAAATTGAATCGGGAAAGGCCGACCAAGGGGAGCGCGCTGGCGTTACCGCCGGCAAGAACATGGACGGCTTTATTGCTCTGGTGCTCGATATCGTACGCGCCAACGGACTAGCCCATGCCGAGATTCACCAAAAGCGCGCGGTGTTGACCCTGCCCGGCTACTTCCGGCCCACCAAGCTTTGGGATCTTCTCGTGATTCACAAAGGCGAGCTCATTGCAGCCATTGAGCTGAAAAGCCACGTGGGACCGTCCTTCGGCAACAACTTCAACAACCGTGCCGAAGAGGCCATCGGCACGGCTCATGATCTGAGGACGGCTTACCGAGAGGGAGCATTCGGCGAGTCGAGTCCCTTTGTCGGCTGGCTGATCGTGGTTGAAGACGCGCCCAAATCGCGTGCGGCGGTCAAGGACAAATCACCGCACTTTCCCGTTTTCGAGGAATTCAGAGGCGCGTCGTATCTCAAGCGGTACGACCTGCTTTGCCAGAAGCTCGTCAAAGAACAGCTCTATACGAAAGCAGCGCTCATCGCGTCCCCCCGCAGCGCGGTAAAGACAGGTGAGTTTTCGGAGATGTCGTCTACGACCAGCCTCAAGACCTTTGTCATCGCCCTTGCCGGTCATGTCACCGCAGAAGCTGCAAGACTCGGATAAGAGGCCGGCGCCGCGCGAGTTTGAGATGGTTCCCGTCTCAATGCCGGATGGGCGCTTGTTCCAACCTTCGCGCGGAAAGTACGATGCGGTACAAACCGCGATCATCGAGCAGTTCGCGCCGCGCTTCGTTCCCGGCGCGGTTGTGCTGCATCTGAGCGAGACTGGAGACAAGGAGTTGGCATCAGTGCAGCCGATCATGAAGAAACTTGGCATACCGCTTGATCAGCATGACAAGTTACCGAAGGTTGTACTGTGGGATCAGAAGCGAAACAGGCTGTTCCTGATCGAAGCGGCCGCCGCTCACGGCCCGATGTCGCCCAAACGGGTTATCGAACTCGATAAGATGCTGGAGAATTGCACGGCGGAACGGCTATTCGTGAGCGTCTTTTCCGACATGGATGAATTCAATGAGCATCTGGACAATATCGCCTGGAAAACCCATGCATGGCTTGTCGATGTTCCGGATCACATGATTCACCTAGATTGAGCACGCTTCACTTTCTTGGACCGCGATATCAAAACGATGCGGGACACTATCACCCCATATCGCGGGTTTCTGACCGAGCGTCTCATCAAGGTTTTACTCCAACGATACGCACAAGTCAGACCTAGTTAGGGGGATTGTCATGGACGATTCAAAGCGCAGGTTGATCTGGCACGGCATGTTCCTGTTCCTGCTAGGTCTCATCACCGGATTTCTCGAACCGCATTTCAACAACATGCGCATGGGGCTCGCCGCGCATCTCGAAGGCGTGATGAACGGAATCCTCCTGATCGCGCTGGGCGCGGTGTGGCTGGAAGTGAAACTCACTGCGCCGCTCAAGACCGTTGCGTATTGGGGTGCGCTGTATGGCGCCTACGCCAACTGGCTGGTCACCACCCTTGCGGCTGTACTTGGCACAGGCGCCCTGTCACCGATCACCGCCGCAGGTCGCTTGGCCCAACCCTGGCAGGAGAATCTGGTGACGACAGGCTTCATGAGCGTCGGGCTGGTCATCGTTGCGACTGCCATCCTTGTCCTCTGGGGCCTCAAGAAAAACTAGGGTGTCGGCATCGATTTATCCTGTGTTACCTTCTGCCAAAATAACAGCAGCAAATACCTGAGGGAGAGCATATGAATACCAAAAACCAACTGCTGTGCACATGGTCCGGCCCGGCCTTTCTCACCATTTTTTCGATCGGCTGGTGGTTCATCGCCTGGTTCATTCCGCCGCAGTCGCCGAACTCAAGTGCGGCAGAGATCGCCGCATTCTATATGCAGAATCCCGTGTCGATCAAGATGGGCATGGTCACCGCGATGTTCAGCGTCGGCTTCTTCGGCCCCTGGTTGGCCGTCATCTCGACGCAGATGCAGCGCATGGAAGGACGCTCCCCGGTGCTGGCCTACACGCAGATGATCAGTGGCGCGATG
>JAYUGL010000214.1:0-28984 GCA_043738385.1 Sterolibacteriaceae bacterium | reverse complement strand
AACCGCAGCATCCCGACCAACCAGGCCACGATGAACCTCGGCTTCATGGACGGCGGCACCGCAGGCCACGAGTTCGGCCACGCCATCGGCCTGGCGCATGAGCACCAGAACCCCGACGGCGGCATCGAGTGGAACGAAGCGACGGTGATTCAAAGCCTGTCGGGCCCGCCCAACAACTGGGACGAAGCGACGATTCGCCACAACGTGCTCAACAAGTACAGGGTCGACCAGCTGCAGGGCACCCGCTTCGACCCCAGCTCGATCATGCTGTATTTTTTCCCCGGCAACTGGGTCAAGAGCGGCGTCGGCACCCAGGCCAACGAAGTGCTTTCGGCCGTGGACAAAGCCTTCATCGCCAGCGCGCAGGCCTACCCCAAGACCGCGCCGACGGTGCTGGACGCGACCGAGTTGAAAGTCAACGCGTCGCGTCGCACGCTCGCGTCGATCGGCAAGGCCGGCGAAGAAGACTTGTTCAAGTTCACGGTCACCACCGGCGGCAACCACATCATCGACACCAAGGGCCCGACCGACGTGGTGATGCGCTTGTTCGGCCCGAACAGCGCCACCAACGTGATTGCCGAAGACGACGACAGTGGCGAAGGCACCAATGCGCGCCTCGCCGCCAGCCTGGTGCCGGGCCTGTACTACGCGCAGGTGCGGCACTACAACCGCAGCGGCGGCAAGGGCGACTACACGATCCGCGTGCGACGCTTGTCGGCCTGAATCACCCGGTGTTGCGCAAGCCCGCCGTCACGCCGTTGATCGAGATGTGGATGCCACGCTGCAGCTTGGCGTTGCCGGGGTCGCCTTCGGTTCGCTGGCAGTAGCGCCGCATCAGTTCGACCTGCAGGTGGTTGAGCGGGTCGAGGTACGGAAAGCGGTGTTCGATCGAGCGCGAGTGACGGGTTCGACGCGAGGCGCTTTTTTTTCGCCGGTGATCAGTTCCAGCGCGTCGGAGGTAGCCTGCCACTCGGCGCGGATCAAACCGAAAATGCGCTTGCCGAGCTTTTTGTCTTCGACCAGCTCGACATAACGCGCCGCGACGCCCAAGTCGCTCTTCGCGATCACCATGTCGAGGTTCGACAGCAGCGTGCCGAAGAACGGCCACTGTTTGTGCATGTGCTGCAGCAACGCCTGGCGCTCCTTGCGCGGCTTCGGCTCCTTGCCCAGGTACGCTTCGATCGCCGAGCCAAAACCGCACCAGCCCGGCAGGCCGACGCGGCACTGGCCCCAGCTGAAGCTCCAGGGAATCGCCCGCAAGTCTTCGATCGTGCGCGTGGCCTTGCGTGAGGCCGGGCGCGAGCCGATGTTGAGCTCGGCGATCTCGCGGATCGGCGTGGCGCTGAAGAAGTATTCGGTGGAGCCGGGGGGTTCGTAGACGAGCTTGCGGTAGGCCGCGAAACTCGCGTCGCTGATGGCGGCCGCGGCGTCGAGAAAACTCTTCGGTGCGCTCTTGGTCGGCTGCAACAAAGTGGCTTCGAGCGTGGCCGCCACCAGCGTTTCCAGGTTGCGCCGGCCGATTTCGGGGTGGGCGTATTTCGACGCGATCACTTCGCCTTGTTCGGTCAGGCGAATCTGCCCGTTCACGGTGCCCGGCGGTTGCGCCAGGATCGCCTGGTAGCTCGGGCCCCCGCCACGCCCGACCGTGCCGCCGCGGCCGTGGAACAGGCGCAGCGTGATGCCGTGTTCGCGGCCGAACTCGCTGAACAGCGCGACCAGATCGATCTCGGCGCGGTACAGTTCCCAGTTGCTGGTGAAGCTGCCGCCGTCCTTGTTGCTTTTTAGAACTGACTACCGGCAGCCAGCGAAGCCGAACTGATCGACAAAGATGACGCCAGCGAGATGCGCGCCTGGGCGCACGACGGCGGCTTCTCGGTGGATGGCTCGGTGCGCATTGAGGGTGCCGACCGGACGGGGCTCGAACCGGGTCTGCCAACTGCGCTGCGCTACGGTGCCCGTCCGCCTTTCGCGCTGGAGCATCTGCACCAACGCGATGCCGAGCCTCTGGCACTGCTTGGGGGGCTATTCGGATGGGTTTTCTGTAAAGCGTACGCCTGCCGGCCCGAAATCGGCGATTGACGGCTGCACCCGGCGTCAGCCATACTTCCCGAAGGCCCGTTGGATTTCCTTTCCTTTGGACATTCGCCGACGATCTTCCAATTGTGAATCATGACCGGCCTCGCCAGGACAGCGGTTTGCTCCGGAAAGGATACGGCTCACCGCCGCACTTGTGTCCATCATCTTCATCAGCTACCGTCGCGATGACAGCGCCCCCTACGCCGGCCGGCTTTACGATCGCCTGACTGCCCGCTTCGGCAAGGGTCAGGTGTTCATGGACATCGACCACATCGAGCCGGGCGAGGACTTTGTCGAGGTCATCAACCGCAAGGTAAGCGCCTGCGAGACTGCCGTCGTGCTGATCGGCAAGGCCTGGTTGAGCGCTACCGACGGCGAGGGCAGGCGGCGGCTGGATGATCCTGAGGACTTTGTCCGGCTGGAAGTGGCCGCTGCTCTTCAGCGCAAGGTGAGAGTGGTACCCGTCCTGGTCGGCGGCGCGGCGATGCCCAGGATGCAGCAACTGCCCGAGCCGCTCGCCCTGCTTTCGCGGCGCAATGCAATCGAGATCAGCGATAGCCATTTTCACGCCGACGTGGACCGGCTGATTGGTGCGCTGGAGAGGTCGGCGGTGCCTTCGGCTCCCGGGACGGGGGACACGCTGCCCTATCAGGGGTTCGCGCCGGAGGATGCGGAGGCGGCGAGGGTGAAAGCGCCGGTTTCTTCTCCGTCGATCCCGCACCCCGCTACGCCGCCGGCCGTTCCGTTGTCGGCGGTCGAGACAGCCCCTACGCCGGCAAACAGCGGGACCGCGGAACCCCCGCCCCAGGTTGCTTCCGCGCCGGATAGGGCGGTAGCTGAGGTTGCGCCCAAGTCGCCGCCCTCGAGCCGGGGCGCGGCCTTCGAGATCGGTTACAAGGCGGCGCGCGCTTCTCGCGCAAGTGCCGGTCTTATCCCAGGTAAAGGCCGCCAGGTTGCTCTGGCCGGCGCGGTGCTGGGCGCGGTCGTCGTGGCCTTCTTCGCTCCTCGCTGGTCCGGCGGCCCCGCTTCCAGCGAGCCCGTGGCGAGTGAGTCTCAGCACTCGTCCCCATCTGAAGTCAAACCCGCCGATGCTGTCACCCAACCGGCCGCTGCGCCCGCCGCGCCGTCGGTTTCGACGGCAGCGCTGCTGGATGATGTACGCGAGACCCCACCGTTGATCGAACCGGAGCTGACTAAAGGCTCTTCCCCGGGTTTGCATAAGGAACTCGTGGCGCGCGCGGTCGCGGGTTCGGCCGAGGCTCAGTTCGAACTCGGCGTAAAGTACGAAAACGGGTTCTTCAGAGGTGCCGATGGCGAAAAAACGATCGTTCTAACAACCAACGACCTGGACGAGGCGGCGAAATGGTACGGCTTGGCCGCGGCGCAAGGCTATCCCCTAGCCAAGCAGGGATTGGATGACGTCAAGACCCTTGCGCTGCGGAGTGACAAGGCGCAAGACATCAAGACATATGCCCGCCAGATGGAGCGACACCACGCTGCGACTAAAATTCTCGTCGAACGCAACGTGCGAGATACTCAGAACACGCTGGACATGAAAGTGATCAAGGGTATCAAAGGTTGATAGCGAATAGAATCAGTGAATAGCAGCCGTAAAGACTTCCGTCTTGCGCGCTGCCGGTCCAAGCAGGCCGTCAACACGATGGCGGATCTGTGCACGATCCAGAGTGCGGGCGAAGCTCTCGCTGTCCACCACGCCCTTGTAGACCTCCATCCACAACAATGGCTCATCGACTTTGGTGACGAGCTTTCCCGTAGTACCGGTTTCGTCCGTGATCGCTGCTTGCATCGCGAGCACACGCGGACGCAACTCCTCCGCCACCTCGGCGGGCACCCGATAGTAAATATAAAAACCGTAAGTCACGAAATCGAGTGAGGCAGCGCCTGCGGTTTCAGTAGCGGGCCGTCCGGTGTTTTCCGGTGGATGGGATGGTTGAGGGCGCTTTCGATCTGAAACTGATCATTGGCGGAACGCTCATGATCGCCGGGGCTTTGGTTCTGGCTTTTTAAAACTGACCACCGGTAGCCAGCGAAAGCGGATAGCCAATCCGGCCGTTTTATTACCGTCTATTCTTTACTTGCTACGCCCATACTTTGCAGTGAAGCTGGCTGTCCCGAGCGAATTTCCGTTGATCATGTAACCCATGAGCCCTGCGGTTGCATCCGCTGGGAGTTCCAGCTTTTCAGTCTTCAGCGCATGCACGGTGAAAATGTAGCGATGCGGTTTGCCGCCCTGCGGCGGGCAGACACCACCCCAGGCGTTGGTGCCGAAGTCGCTGCGGCCTTGCGTTGCACCCTTGGGCAGCGCAGCGCTGTTCAATGCGCCCGCATCGGCTGGCAGTTCGGTCACATCCGCCGGAATATTGATCACCATCCAATGCCACCAGTCCGAGCCGGTCGGTGCATCGGGGTCGTACATGGTCACGGCGAAGCTTTTCGCAGTCTTGGGCGCTCCGCTCCACTTCAGGGCCGGGGACTTGTTCTCGCCATTACAGCCGAAGCCGTTGAATTCGAAGCGCTTGGGAATCGAGCCACCCGCCTTGATCTCAGGGCTGGACAGCATGAATCCGGCGGCATGCGTCACTGCTGGCGTGAGTAAAGCCGTGCCAATCAAAGCGGCAGCAGACACAAGCGTTGTAAGTTTCATTAAATCTCTCCTTGCAGATGACTACCAACAACCCCATTGTGTATTGGCTAACTTTCAATCGCGCTGCGCACCGCAGCGGCAATATCCTCGGCGTGGCTGGTCACGGCAGCGGCATCCTGCCCTTCCACCATCACACGCAGCAAGGGCTCGGTGCCCGAAGGTCGCAGCAGTATGCGGCCCTTGCCGTCGAGCAAACGCTCCACTTCAGCCGCCACAGCCTTGATGCCCTTGTCGGCCTTCCAGTCGAAATTCAATGGCATGCGAACATTGATCAACTTCTGTGGATACATCGTCAGTTCGGCACAGGCTTGCGCCAATGTTTCGTTGCGGGCGCGCAATGCAGCCAACACCTGTAACGCGGAGACAATGCCGTCGCCCGTGGTATGACGGTCGAGACAGATGATGTGACCGGAGTTTTCGCCACCGAGCTGCCAGCCCTTGTCCTGTAGCATTTCCAGGACATACCGGTCGCCCACTTTGGCGCGGTCAAACGCGATGCCGAGTTTTGTCACGGCATGCTCGAAACCAAGATTGGTCATCAGCGTGCCGGCTACGCCGGCCACAGCGCCCTGACTCGCACACTGCCGTGCGATAACGTAAAGCAGTTGATCGCCATCGTAGAGCCGGCCTTCGCTGTCAGCCATGATCAGCCGGTCACCATCGCCATCCAGTGCAAGCCCGAGATCAGCCTTGCTTTCGAGAACAGCATTGCGCAACGATTGTGGCGACGTAGCGCCGACGCCGTCATTGATGTTTAGGCCGTTGGGCGCAACGCCGATACTCACCACTTCGGCGCCGAGTTCATGAAAGACACTCGGGGCAATGTGATAGGTGGCGCCGTGGGCGCAATCCACGGCGATGCGCAGGCCGCGCAGATCGAGCTCGTTGGGGAAAGTGCTTTTGCAGAACTCAATATAGCGCCCGGCCGCATCGTCAATGCGCCGTGCCTTGCCCAGCCGCGCCGATTCCATGCAATTCATCGGCTGTTCGAGGCGGGCCTCGATCTCGGCCTCCACGGCATCGGGCAGCTTGGCGCCCTGCGCGGAAAAAAACTTGATGCCATTGTCGTGATAGGGATTATGCGAAGCCGAGATCACCACCCCGGCCTGCAAACGCAGGGCGCGCGTAAGATAGGCGACCGCCGGTGTCGGCATCGGGCCGACCAGACAGACGTCGACACCAGCGGCCGCGAAACCGGCTTCCAGCGCGGCTTCCAACATGTAGCCGGAGATTCTGGTGTCCTTGCCGATCAACACGGCGGGGTGTTCGCCTGACGGCATGCGCTCGCGCGCGACCAGCGTGGTGCCGGCGGCATAGCCCAGGCGCATGATGAAATCCGGCGTGATGGGCAGGCTGCCCACTTCGCCGCGCACGCCGTCGGTGCCGAAATATTTACGACTCATTTTCAAAATTCTCCACTGCATTCCACACGGCCAATGCGTCGCGCATCGGTGCCACATCGTGCACGCGAACGATGGACGCGCCGCGCTGCAAGGCCAGCAGTGCCGCAGCGATACCGGCATGAAGCGGCCGGGACGCCGGCTGCCCGGTAAGCAGACCGAGCATCGATTTGCGCGACAGGCCCACCATTAGCGGCAGCCCCGGACCATGAAGCGCATCGAGCCGACGCAATAAAGCGAGATTGTGCTCGAAACTCTTGCCGAAGCCAAAACCGGGATCGATCACGATGCGTTGCAATGCAATCCCGGCTGCCTCGGCGGTGGCCACCCGATCCGCCAGAAACTCCGCCACTTCCACCACGACGTCATCATAGCGGGGATCGTGCTGCATGGTGGCTGGATCGCCCCGCATGTGCATCAGGCAAATCGCCGCGCGGCTGGCTGCCACGATCTCCAGCGCGCCCGGCGCCCGGAGGGCGTTGATATCGTTGATCATATCGGCCCCTGTATCCAACGCCGCTTTCATCATTTGCGGCTTCATGGTGTCGACCGACAATGGCACACCGCAACTACGCAGTCCTTCGATGACCGGCAGTACACGATCCAGTTCCTGCTGGAGCGGAACCGGACCGGCTGCGGGACGCGAAGACTCCGCGCCGATATCGAGGATGTGCGCGCCCTCCTCCACCATGCGCAGGCCATGGGCAATGGCTTTGGCGACATCCGCGCCCAAACCATCGCCGGAAAAGGAATCGTCGGTGAGATTGACGATGCCCATGATCAGCGGAGTTCTCAGGCTGAGGACGAAGCGGCCGCAGTGAAGATTGTTTTCCATCTTGGAAAAACAAAGGCCGCGCGAACGCGGCCTGTGCTGTTCAATCCGGGCGTCAGGCCGGCGCCGTAGCAGTCGGTGCCGCACCCGGTGGCGGGGTGTTGGGCGCAGGCTTGAACTTCGCGCTGCTGGGTTTCGGCGCGCGCGGCGGCTTGCCCTCCATGATGTCGTTGATCTGGTCGGCATCGATGGTTTCCAGCTCCAGCAAGGCAACGGTCATGGCTTCCACCTTGTCGCGGTTCTCTTCAATCAGGCCACGCGCCAGGGCGTATTGCTGGTCGATGATGCGACGAATTTCCTTGTCCACCGTCTGCATCGTGGTTTCGGACATGTTTTTATGCGTGGTGACGGAACGGCCAAGGAATATCTCGCCTTCCTCCTCGCCATAGACCATCGGACCGAGCGTATCGGACATCCCCCACTGCGTCACCATACGCCGCGCGATGTCGGTGGCGCGCTGAAAGTCGTTGGAAGCACCGGTCGTCATCTGCTTCATGAAGATTTCTTCGGCAATGCGCCCGCCGAACAATACGGCGATGGTGGACAGCAGGCGTTCGCGGTCGGTGCTGTAGCGATCACCTTCGGGTAGTTGCATGGTCAGGCCCAAGGCCATGCCACGCGGAATGATGGTGACCTTGTGCACTGGATCAGTCTTCGGCAGCAGCTTGGCCACAACGGCGTGGCCGGACTCGTGATAAGCGGTATTGCGACGCTCTTCCTCGGGCATCACCATGGAACGGCGCTCTGCGCCCATCATGATTTTGTCCTTGGCGCGCTCAAAGTCTTCCATGTCCACCACGCGCTTGTTGCTGCGCGCGGCAAACAGCGCAGCTTCGTTGACCAGATTGGCCAGATCGGCGCCGGAGAAGCCGGGCGTGCCACGGGCGATGATATCGGCCTTGACGTCGGGCGCGATCGGCACCTTGCGCATGTGCACCAGCAGGATCTGTTCGCGGCCGCGGACGTCAGGCAATGGCACCACCACCTGACGATCAAAGCGGCCGGGCCGCAGCAAGGCAGGATCGAGCACGTCGGGGCGGTTGGTGGCGGCGATCACGATCACGCCGACGCTACCCTCGAAGCCATCCATTTCCACCAGCAACTGATTCAGTGTCTGTTCGCGCTCATCGTTGCCGCCACCCAGGCCTGCGCCACGCTGACGGCCGACCGCATCAAGTTCGTCAATGAAGATGATGCAGGGCGCGTGCTTCTTGGCATTCTCGAACATGTCACGTACGCGCGCGGCACCGACACCGACAAACATTTCGACGAAGTCGGAACCGGAGATCGAGAAGAACGGCACTTTGGCCTCGCCGGCGATGGCCTTGGCCAGCAGCGTCTTGCCGGTACCCGGCGCGCCCACCATCAACACGCCGCGCGGAATGCGCCCGCCGAGTTTCTGGAATTTGGTGGGATCGCGCAGGAACTCGACCAGTTCGGCAACCTCTTCCTTGGCCTCGTCGCAGCCGGCGACATCGGCGAAGGTGATGCTGTTGGTTGCTTCATCCATCATGCGCGCCTTGCTCTTGCCGAACGAGAAAGCGCCACCGCGCCCGCCACCCTGCATCTGGCGCATGAAAAATACCCAGACGCCGATCAGCAGCAGCATCGGGAACCAGGAGACAAAAATGCTCATCCAGAAAGATTGTTCTTCTTCCGGCTTGGCGGAAAACTTGACGTTGTATTTGATCAAGTCAGAAACCATCCATGGATCGCCAGGGCTGTAACTCGTGATCTTCTTGCCGTCGACGGTGGTGGCATCAAGTGTCCGACCTTGAATGACTACCTTGGCGATATGACCCTGCTTGACCTCATCAAGAAACTCCGAATACTCCATTGACGATAGCGCCGCCTGATGCGCATTGAACTGGTTGAACACGGTCATCAGCACGATGCCGATCACCAGCCAGATGGCGAGATTCTTGAACATGTTATTCACGTTGATGCCTCACTTCCCACTGTTTATTCGGGACTATCTACTTCATTCTAGCAGCTTGCCAGCACCTGCTATCGCGGCGATTGCACTTCCACGTAAACGGCTAACCCCGCTTTTTTCTTGCCAGGAGAAAAATTTCGGCACTCCTGCCGCGCGACGCGGCCGGCTTGCGCATGTGTGTTACCTCGAACACCCCGCGTATTGCCTCCCGATACTTCATGAAATCCGGACCTTGGAAGACTTTGACCAGCATGTCGCCGCCCGGTTTCAAATGCTGCCGAACAAACTCCAAGGTCAACTCCGCCAGATACATCACACGGGTCTGGTCAACCATCTCTATGCCCGACATATTGGGCGCCATGTCCGATAAAACAAGGTCCACCGGCCGCCCTTCGAGCAGGGATTCCAGTTTTTGTAGGGGTTCGTCTTCGCGAAAGTCGCCCTGTATGAAGGCAACCCCGGCCACCGGCGCCATTTCCAGCAGATCGATGGCCGCCATGCGCCCGCCGGGCTGGATGCGCTTCGCCGCATACTGGCACCAACTGCCGGGCGCTGCGCCGAGATCAACGACCGTCATGCCGGGCTTGAGCAGCTTGTCCTTTTCGTCGATTTCCTTGAGCTTGAAAACGGCACGGGATCGCCATCCTCCAGCCTTGGCCTGCTGCACGTAGCTATCGGTGACATGCTCCATCATCCACGCCTTGGTCGTCTTGTTGCGCTTGACGTCTTTTTTAGAGTTCATTTCATGAATATGCGCCGGGTTACAATCCCGTCATGACACAAATTAATCCTGCACAGCGCCGCGCACTGCGTGCCACGGCCCACCATCTGCATCCCGTTGTCAGCATCAGCCACAACGGTCTTACCGAATCGGTACTGAAGGAAATCGATCTTTCTCTCAAAGCCCATGAACTGATCAAGGTGAAGCTGCACGGTGTCGAACGGGATGATCGCGATGCGCTGCTTGAGCAACTCTGTTCCACGCTTGACTGTGCGTCGGTGCAAGAGATTGGCAACATTCTTGTGCTGTGGCGGGAAAAGCCGGCCGAGGCAGTAAAACCCAAGCCGACGCGACAAGCGACTGCCAAACGCCTCACCAAAAAAGAGCTTGTCGACAAACCGCGCCGCCGCGCGACCCGCTAGTTCTTTCCGCGTTCTTGCCAGACGACAAGCCAGAGTCCGAGCAAGCTCTGAATCAGATACAAACCGCTGGAAATCCCGTGCCACGCGGCAAACCTATCCCGTAGTGCGCTTTCCATCACCTGCCGTGGCAGGGCATCGACCTTAAGTTGGGCGATGATCGGTTGAATGCCGAAATGGCCGGCGGCGTTCAGCACCAGCATTAGCAGCACAATCCAGAACACGCCGGACTTGAAGGTGTGCAGACCATGGCGCATAAATAGAAACAGGATCAAATAGCCGCCGCAAACAAAGCCGACCAAGGCCATCAGCGTAAACAAAGTCCCGGCCAGATTGCCCGCCAACGCGTGATCCGGGAGTTGCGCAAACAGCACCGGGGCGACCAGGAACCCGATGGCAAACAAACCACCCACCCACAGCGTGATGGTGATTGAGTAGAGGCATCCGGCGAGACGGTTCATTCAGGAAAGCCTACCGTGGTTATTCGTATCTGACGTCAAGAATCTCATATTCCCTGACTCCGCCCGGCGTTTGCACCTCGGCCACATCGCCACCAAATTTTCCAATCAGGGCACGCGCCACCGGGGAGTTGAGCGAGATCTTGTTGTGCTTGAGATCGGCCTCGTCGTCGCCGACGATTTGGTAGGTCACCGTCTGTTTGCCCGCGATGTCTTCCAGCTCAACGGTAGAACCGAACACCACGCGACCGTCGGCATCGAGTGCCTTGGGATCGATGATCTGGGCATTGCCGAGCTTGCCCTCCACGTCCTGGATGCGGCCTTCGATAAAGCCCTGGCGTTCCTTGGCGGCCTCGTACTCCGCGTTCTCCGACAGATCGCCATGCGCCCGGGCCTCGGCAATGGCGGCGATGACCGCAGGCCGGTCGATCGTCTTCAGCCGGTGCAGTTCTTTGCGCAGCATTTCGCTGCCGTGCAAGGTCAATGGAAATTTAATCACGTCAACTCCGCATGCAACGCCTGTAGCGCGTAGGTTTCAATTTCCGTCAGATGGCGCATGCCGGCGCAGGCTGCGCGGCCACCTTCGACGGTTGTGTACAAGGTGACCTTCTGCGCCAATGCCGACGTCCGGATCGAGCGCGAGTCGATAATCGCGTTGCGCTTTTCCTCGACAGTATTAACAATCAGGTTTATTTCGTTGTTCTTGATCATGTCGACCACATGAGGGCGGCCTTCGGCAACCTTGTTGACCACCGTCACGGGCAAGCCGGCGGCCTCGATGGCTGCTGCGGTTCCGCGCGTGGCGACCAGAGCAAACCCCAGTTCGTGCAGTTCGCGCGCCACCTCTACGGCCTTGGGTTTGTCGCCCGACTTGACGCTGATGAAGGCCTTGCCTGACTTGGGCAGCTTCGTCCCCGATGCGACCTGGGATTTGACGAAAGCCTCGCCGAAACTGCGGCCGACGCCCATCACTTCGCCGGTCGACTTCATTTCGGGGCCGAGGATGGTGTCGACGCCGGGGAACTTGATGAATGGGAAAACCGCTTCCTTCACCGAATAATAAGGCGGAATCACTTCGCGGGTCACGCCCTGCTGCGCAAGGCTGATGCCCGCCATGCAACGTGCGGCGATCTTGGCCAACGGCAGGCCGGTCGCCTTGGACACGAAAGGCACGGTGCGTGAGGCGCGCGGATTGACTTCCAAGACATAAACCACATCGTCGCCCCCGCCTTCCGAATCTTTCTGGATCGCAAACTGCACGTTCATCAGGCCGACCACATTGAGACCGCGGGCCATCATCTCGGTCTGCTTGCGCAATTCATCCTGAATCTTTTGCGAGAGCGTGAACGGTGGCAGCGAACAGGCGGAGTCGCCGGAATGCACGCCGGCCTGCTCGATGTGTTCCATGATGCCGCCGATGATGACCTGGGTACCGTCGCACAGGGCATCCACGTCGACCTCGGTCGCATCGTTGAGAAAGCGATCAAGCAGTACCGGCGAATCGTTGGACACCTTGATCGCATCACGCATGTAGCGTTCGAGATCCTTCTGCTCGTGCACGATTTCCATGGCGCGGCCGCCGAGCACGTAGCTCGGTCGCACCACCAGCGGGTAGCCGATTTCGGCGGCCAGGGTGATGGCGTCGGTTTCGGTGCGGGCGGTACGGTTGGGCGGCTGCCTGAGTTTGAGATCGTGAATCAACTTCTGGAAACGCTCGCGATCTTCTGCGGCGTCAATCATGTCGGGACTGGTGCCGATGATCGGCACGCCAAAAGATTCCAGGTCGCGCGCCAGCTTGAGCGGCGTTTGGCCACCGAATTGAACAATGACACCGACCGGCTTTTCGATGGCGACGATTTCGAGCACGTCTTCCAACGTCAGCGGCTCGAAATAGAGGCGATCAGAAGTGTCGTAATCGGTGGACACAGTTTCCGGATTGCAATTGACCATGATGGTCTCGAAGCCGTCCTCGCGCAACGCCAGAGCGGCATGGACGCAGCAATAGTCGAACTCGATGCCTTGCCCGATGCGATTGGGGCCGCCGCCGAGCACCATGATTTTTTTGCGGTCAGTGGGCTGCGCTTCGCACTCTTCTTCATAGCTGGAGTAAAGGTAGGCGGTGGCGGTGGCGAACTCGGCGGCACAGGTGTCTACCCGCTTGTAGACCGGCCTGACGCCGAGCGCATGACGGCGTTGCCGCAACACGGTTTCCGTGACTTTCAAGAGCGATGCCAGGCGCAGGTCGGAGAAGCCTTTGCGCTTGAGTTCGCGCAATGTTGCTGCATCCCAATCCTCCAGCAACTGGCTGGCGATCCAACCCTCGGTATCGATGATGTCTTGAATTTGCGCCAGAAACCAGGGGTCGATCTTGCTGAGGTTGAACACTTCCTCACCGCTCATGCCGTTGCGGAACGCCTGGCCGACATACCAGATGCGCTGCGGGCCGGGACTGGCCAGTTCGCGCTCGATTTCTTCCGATTCGGCCACAATCTCGTCGAAGCCATAGACGCCAGTCTCCAGACCGCGCAGGGCTTTTTGCAGCGACTCCTGAAAAGTGCGACCGATCGCCATCACCTCGCCGACCGACTTCATCTGCGTCGTCAAGCGGTCGTTGGCCAGCGGAAACTTTTCAAAGGCAAAACGCGGCACCTTGGTGACCACATAGTCAATCGACGGCTCAAATGATGCTGGTGTTGCGCCGCCGGTGATTTCGTTTTGCAATTCGTCCAGCGTATAGCCAACGGCCAGCTTGGCCGCAACCTTGGCGATGGGGAAACCGGTGGCCTTGGAGGCCAGCGCCGAGGAACGCGACACGCGCGGGTTCATCTCGATCACGATCATGCGACCGTCTTCCGGATTGATCGCGAACTGCACGTTGGAGCCACCGGTGTCGACGCCAATTTCGCGCAGCACGGCGATGCTGGCGTTGCGCAGGATTTGATATTCCTTGTCGGTCAGCGTCTGCGCCGGCGCCACGGTGATGGAGTCGCCGGTGTGCACGCCCATCGGATCGAGATTCTCGATGGCGCAAATGATGATGCAGTTGTCCTTGCAGTCGCGGACCACTTCCATCTCGAACTCTTTCCAGCCAAGCAGGGACTCTTCGATCAACAGCTCGCTGGTCGGCGAAGCTTCGAGGCCGCGCTTGCAGATTTCGATAAACTCTTCCTGGTTGTAAGCGATGCCGCCGCCGCTACCGCCCATGGTGAAGGATGGACGAATGATGGCCGGGTAACCGATGGCGGCTTGGACCTGTAGCGCTTCTTCCAGGCTGTGGGCGATAGTCGAACGGGCCGAACCGAGCCCGATTTTGGTCATCGCCTGCTTGAACTTCTCGCGGTCTTCGGCCTTGTCGATGGCTTCGCGCGAAGCGCCGATCATCTCGACGTTATACTTTTCCAGCACCCCGTGTTTGGCCAGGTCGAGCGCGCAGTTGAGCGCAGTCTGCCCGCCCATGGTGGGCAGCACGGCGTCGGGCCGCTCCTTGGCGATGATGTTCTCCACCACCTGCCAGGTGATCGGCTCGATGTAGGTCACGTCGGCCATGCCCGGATCGGTCATGATGGTGGCCGGATTGGAATTGACCAGAATGACCTTGTAGCCTTCCTCGCGCAGCGCCTTGCAGGCTTGGGCGCCGGAATAGTCGAACTCGCAGGCCTGGCCGATGATGATCGGGCCGGCGCCGATGATGAGGATCGATTGAATGTCAGTGCGCTTGGGCATTGTTGTTTTGCTTCTCCATCATTCCGATAAATCGATCAAACAAATAGCTCACGTCATGCGGTCCCGGGCTTGCTTCCGGGTGCCCCTGGAAGCTGAAAGCGGGACGATCAGTCAGGGCAAGGCCTTGCACCGTGCCGTCGAACAATGAGCGGTGGGTGACGCGCACGTTGTTTGGCAGTGTCGTCTCGTCGACCTGAAAGCCGTGGTTCTGGCTGGTGATCATGACGCGGCCGGAGTCGAGATCCTGCACCGGATGGTTGGCGCCATGATGGCCGAACTTCATCTTCGACGTTTTGCCGCCGGCCGCCAACCCAAGCAGTTGATGCCCCAGGCAGATACCGAAGGTCGGCAGTCCGCGCGCAACAAACTCCCTGATCGCGGCGATGGCGTAATCGCAAGGCTCCGGATCGCCGGGGCCATTGGAAAGAAACACCCCGTCCGGCTTGTGGGCCAGCGCATCGACAGCCGACGTTTGCGCCGGCACCACCGTCAACTTGCAGCCGCGGCTGGCCAGCATGCGCAGGATGTTGCGCTTGATGCCGAAATCGTAAGCCACGACATTGAAGCGGCCGTTCTGTTGCGCGGGATATCCCTGACCCAGTTGCCACTCGCCTTCCGCCCAGCGGTATGGCTGCGCGGCACTCACGACCTTGGCGAGGTCCATGCCGGCGAGACCCGGGAAGCCGCGCGCCTGATCAACCGCATCGGCAACGTTGAGATTGCCGCTGCTCACCATGCAACCGGCCTGGGCGCCCTTCTCGCGCAGAATGCGGGTCAGTTTGCGCGTGTCGATATCAGCGATGGCAACGACGTTCTGTTCCCGGAGAAAAGCATCGAGCGTCTGCTCACTGCGGAAATTGGATGTGGCCAACGGCAGATTGCGGATCACCAACCCTGCCGCAAAAATCCGGGCAGACTCGCTGTCTTGCTGATTGACGCCGGTGTTGCCAATATGGGGATACGTCAGGGTGACAATCTGCCGGCAATAGGAAGGATCGCTGAGGATTTCCTGATATCCCGACATCGAGGTGTTGAACACCACTTCGCCGACACTGCTGTCAGTCGCGCCGATGCCCTTGCCCCGAAACACCGTCCCGTCGGCCAGTGCAAGAAGGGCGGGCGGGAACTGAGGCACGTTGGACTCCTGATAGCGGCGGCGTAGGGGCACCGGAGACGGAATCAATCGAACGTCAGCCCATCCCGGCAAACCTTGCAATTGTATCCTGCCGAGCCCTCCGCAGGCAAACTTGGCTATCGTAGTTCCAGCAATGGCATGTGGTTCCGGCCGTGGCTGCGCCACTTAACATCCGCTGTGCGGAGTTAGCACCTCAGATTCAACTGCTGGCACTAGCCTCCACACATGCTTTACTTGCCAGGTCTGCTATCGCAGCCCCAGCACGTCTTGCATGTCAAACAAACCGTTCTTCTTGTCGCGCATGAAGCGCGCCGCGCGCAACGCGCCTTGCGCATAAGGCATGCGGCTAGCGGCCTTGTGGGTGATCTCGATGCGCTCGCCGGTTCCGGAAAACAGCACCGTGTGATCACCGACGATGTCGCCGCCACGCACGGTGGCGAAACCGATTTGGGTGGCCGGGCGTTCACCGGTGTGGCCTTCGCGACCGTAGACGGCGCAATCCGCGAGATCACGCCCCAGCGCACCGGCCACCACTTCGCCCATGCGCAACGCGGTGCCGGAAGGCGCATCCACTTTGTGCCGATGGTGCGCCTCAATGATTTCCACGTCATAACCCTGATTGAGGATACGGGCAGCCGTTTCGAGCAGCTTGAATACGGTGTTGACGCCTACCGCCATGTTGGGCGCGAACACAATGGGAATGTCGCGCGCCGCCTGCTGGATCACGGCCTTTTGCTCGATCGAAAATCCGGTGGTGCCGATCACGGCATGAACGCCATGACGGCCACAGGCCGCGAGGTGGGCGAGCGTTCCCTCGGGCCGGGTGAAATCGATTACGCAGTCCGCAGCGGCAAGAGCCGTATCCACGTCGCTGATGATGGTTACGCCGCAGGGAGCACCGAACAGTTCTCCGGCGTCCTTGCCGATAAACGGACTCGATGGGTGCTCAAGCGCCGCCGCCAGCAGCGCATCCTCGGCTTGCAGCACCGCTTCGATCAAGGTGCGGCCCATGCGACCGGCGCACCCGGCAATGGCAAAGCGTATCTTGCTCATGAAATGCTCATCGAAACTACTTTCCCGGCGGCTTGTTGCTCGTATCCGGCTTGGGAGGATCAGGCTCCGTTCTCGGGCCGTTCGGGTCCGGCGGAATGTCCATGACTCGGGCGTCGGACACCGCAGCCTCGGGCTTGGCGGCCACTGCCCTTGCGGTATCGTTGGCCACGACATTGCCACCGACCTTGACCAGCTTTCCGTCATCGAAGAATACGATCAACTGCCGTTGCTGGGGTTTTTCATGGCCACGCTGAAAACGATACACGTAGTCCCAGCGCTCGGCGTGAAACGGATCGGACACCAGCGGCGTACCCAAGATGAAACGAACCTGATCCTTGCTAAGTCCCGGTTTCAACTGGGCGACCATGTCCTGAGTGACGAAATTTCCCTGGCGTATATCGATACGATAGGGCGTGATGTAATCGGTCAGTGTGGATTCGGTGGCCTGCGTCGCCTGCTTGATGCTGGTGCAGGCAGCGAGAAAAATCAGCAGGACTGGAAAAATTCGCCTCATGGTGGCCCGACGCAAGGTGATGGAAGATGTTCTGTAAAGCGCGGAAAACTATATCATAGGCGGGCTCACTCCCGGACTAATAAACACCCACCGTCATGTCCAACTCCCAAGATCTGAAGAACATTGGCCTCAAGGTGACGTTTCCGCGCCTGCAGATCCTCGAGCTTTTCCAGACGAGTGGCATGCGCCATATGACCGCCGAAGAAGTGTACAAGCACCTGATCGCGGAAAACATGGACATCGGACTGGCGACGGTCTATCGAGTGCTGACCCAGTTCGAACAGGCGGGGTTGGTGCAAAGGCACTTCTTCGAACCGGGCAAGGCCGTATTTGAGCTCAACGAAGGCAAGCATCACGATCATCTGGTGTGCATGCAATGTGGCAAAGTCGAAGAGTTTTACGACCCCGAAATCGAGAAACGACAAATCAAGGTGGCGCAAGACCGCGGCTTCGTCATCACCGAACACGCGCTTCACCTTTACGCCGACTGCATTCGGCCACACTGCCCGAACAAGAAAAGCGCCGGTCACTGACCCACATCGCGGTCAGTCGCAGAACAGTGGATGCCTTCCTGACCTCGCCGCTGCTTGCCGCACTTTCGGAGATCGGCGACAAGACCCATGTTCGCCTTTGTTCTCGCCGCGCGGTTGCGCAAACCGCTGCCCATCATCGTTACATGGTGACGATTTGGGGGATACCGCCGTCATTTGGTAAGCGCAATTGCTGACGAGAAAGCATGCAGCGGCTGTGCTGAACTTGATTTATGGAACGCTTGATAAATTCATATTCACATCAAATCTGTTGCGCTCACTCTTCAGAAATCAATTTTCCGCCAAGTTCGCTTGATCCCGTTCTGAGTCGTCGAAATACCATACGTATGCCACGAAACACCTTGGGCAGCAGCCAGAACAACAGAACAATAAATACCGCCAGCAAGCCAAGAAAAACTGCCGGGTGGAAGAAGGCCACATACAGCCCGCTGGTGACCAGCGCATCTTCGCCGAACGAGGCGACAATATTGGAGAACGGCTCGGGCGAGGTGTTGATCAAGGCGCGACTGCCTGCCTTCGCGGCGTGTGTACCAGCGGCAAGCGTGCCACCGAGCAAGCCGGCCGCCAACATCACGGCTTGACTGTGGTCACCCAACGCCATCGCTGCCAGCAAGGCGCCTGCCGGTATGCGAATAAAGGAATGGACGGTGTCCCAGAGCGAGTCAACGGCGGGAATTTTGTCGGCAAAAAACTCGATCACCAACATCAAGCCCGCAGCGCCCATCACCAGCGGATGTTCCAGCACATGCAGCGTCTCCGGCAGATGCAGATAGCCCATCCGGCTCATCAACCCGGCGGCGAACAGCACCGCATACAAACGCATGCCACTGGCCCATGCCATGCCACCTGCAAGCGCGATAGTTTGCACAATATCCATGACGGACGAGGATGCGCAGTGTTGCGTTTTTTGGCGTCGATCAGGCGCCCGGCGGGCTGGAAGGCGTTGAGCCTTGCTTAATTCTTCCGTACACCACGAGCAGAATGATGGCGACGATGACCGAAGCGATGAACCCGGCTCCCTCACCCGCCGTGTACCAGCCAAAAAACTGCCCGACTATCCCGGCCAGGAAAGAACCGCCAATGCCGATCAGCACCGTCACGATAAACCCCATGTTCTCTTTGCCCGGATGCAAAAACTTTGCAATGACGCCAATAACGAAACCGAGAACAATGGTCCAGATGATTCCCATGATGTTCCTTTCCTTTAAGTATGGATATCAAGCAAACTTTTTAATGCCAGCCTTCTTTACTGCTCTCTGTAAATCCTCATCGAACGTTGCCAGTCAGAGTAGCGGACAACGCACGAGTCATTGTAGCCGCATCCAAAGTCCGCATCACAGGCACATCGCAACCTAGGACCGCACCCGTCCGGTTGTCTCCATCGAAAGAAAGTCCTTGTGAGACAACCCCAGCATCTCTCTCGCATGCTCTCGCGTCGTGTCTGTAATTTTCACACCGCCCAGCATGCGCGCAACTTCCTCGACGCGGCTCTTGCTATCCAGCGCGCTGACCCGGCTCAGAGTTTCACCACCTATCGTTTCCTTGGCCACCGACCATTGCCAGTCGGCCTGGGCCGCCACCTGCGGTAGATGGGTGACGCACAACACCTGACGACCCGCGCCGAGCTGCTTCAGCAGCTGCCCAACGATCTCCGCCACGCCGCCGCCAATGCCGACGTCGACTTCGTCGAAGATCAGCGTTTGTACGTCACCCGCCTGGCTGGCGATGACCTGAATCGCCAGCCCGATGCGCGACAGTTCGCCACCTGAAACGACTTTGGCCAGTGGTCGCAACGGTTGCCCGGTGTTGGCCGTCACGGTGAACGCTACACGTTCCAGTCCGTAGCTGGCGCCCTCCGGCACCGGTTCGAGCGCAATCTCGAACCGGCCACCAACCATCGCCAACTGTTGCATCGCCGCGCTGACCTGTTTCGACAGCATTGCCGCCGCCTTCTTGCGCCCGACGCCGAGTTTTTTTGCGCGCGTCTCGAACTGTCGATGTGCCGCTGTCTCACGTTCCGCCAGCGCCGCAGGATCCGCCAACAAACGCAGTTCATCGAGCCGGGCACCCAGTTCAGCCGCAATGCTTGCCAAATCTTCCGCTGGCACCCGATGCTTGCGCGCCAACAAAGTCACCGCCTGTAGCCGCGCTTCCAATTCCTCCAGCCGCTGCGGGTCAATTTCCAGATGCTGCCGATAGCGCGACAGCGCGTGACTCGCTTCACCCAGTTGGATGCGCGCACTCTCCAGCAAATCGAGCGGCTCCTTGAGTGCGGCGTCGACCTCCTGCAAATCACGCAGTCGCCCGAGTACCTGGTCGACCATCGGCACCACCGCCAAGTCGCCCTCGTCCAGCGCCTGTAGCGTCGCGTCGGCGCCTTCAATCAGGCTCGCCGCATGCGACAGGCGGCGATGCTCGCGGTTGTCGTCCTGCCATTGCGTGGCGTCGAAGGCCAGCGTCTGCAACTCCGCCACCTGCCACTCCAGCATTTCCCGTTCGCGCACGCTCGCGACGGAATCGTGCTCGGCTTTTTCTCGTGCCTGGCGCAGGCGCTGCCAAGCACGGAAAGCCTCGGCCACCTCACGTGCCAGCTCGGTAAGCCCGGCGTGGCTGTCGAGCAGTGCACGCTGCGCGTCGGCACGCAACAGCGACTGGTGCGCGTGCTGGCCATGAATATCGGCCAACCACTCACCTGCGGTTTTAAGCTGGCTCAGGGTGGCGCTGGCGCCATTGATATAGGCACGCGACTTGCCACTTGCATCGATCACTCGCCGCATCAGGCAGCCGTCGCCGGCTTCGAAATCGTTGTCACGCAACCAGTCGCTGAGCGGTCCATCGCTGGCGACATCAAACTCGGCGGCTACCTCGGCGCGCTCCTTTCCAGCCCGCACCACACCACCATCGGCGCGTTCGCCGAGCACCAGCGACAAGGCATCGACCAGAATCGATTTGCCTGCGCCGGTCTCGCCGGTGAGCGCGCCGAAGCCCGTCTCGAACTCAAGTTCGAGACGGTCGACAATCACAAAATCACGCAGGACTAGGCGACGCAGCATGGTCAATGCGATCTCGATGTTTTCAGTTCGACCCACACGATCCACCGCCCACAGGCGGAGATCGTTTCGCGCTGAGTGTGATGCCAGGGGCCACCGATGCACTCGCCCCGCGCGTCCTCCGCATGATCAATGCGCATGCGGTCGGTCGACAAGCGCCGCGCACCGGCCCAGCGGTCGCATGACAGACATTTTGGAATCGCGGATTTGACACGGGTGCCCATGGCCTGCGCGGTTAACCCTTCGGTACCGCGCTCCAGTGGAGCTTTTCGCGCAGCATGGCGAAATAGCTGTAGCCCGGCGGATGCAGCAGTGTCACCGTTTGATCGGCCTTTGCCACGCGCACGCAGTCACCGGCTTTTGCATCGAAACGGGCCTGGCCATCGAAGTGCATGCTGGCGTCGTAGGGTGGCAGCAGGGTAAGTTCCACCACGCTTTTATCGGGAATGGTGATGGGACGATTCGACAATGCGTGCGGGCAAAGTGGAACCACCGCGATGCCGGGCACCGAGGGATGCAATATCGGGCCATTGGCCGACAAGGCGTATGCGGTGGATCCGGTCGGCGTTGCCACGATCATGCCATCGGCGCGCAGCACATAGAGAAATTCGCCATCCACCTTGACTTCGATCTCGATCATGCGGCCAAGTTCGCCGCGGTTGACTACGACATCATTGAATGCCAACACATGGAACATCAGGTCGCCATCACGCCGCACCGTGGCATCGAGCAAAAAACGGCGCTCCTCGATAAAGCGCCCGGCCAGCAAATCACCGATACCGGTCAGCATGTCGTGGCGCGAAATATCGGTCATGAATCCCAGCCGCCCCTGATTGACTCCGACCAGAGGCACATCGTATTGGGCCAGACGGCGCGCCGCGTCGAGCATGGTGCCGTCACCGCCGATCACGATGGCGACATCGGCTTCGGCGCCGATGGTTTCATAGCTGATCGGCGCATAGTCCCCGGTCACCATCGAATCGGCAGTACCGCCTTCGACCAGGACCTTCACGCCCTGCCCGCGCAGATAGGCCGCCAGGGCCAGCACGGATTCGGCAATTTCCGAGCTGCGATATTTGCCGATCAAGGCCGCAGTACTGATAGTCTTGCTGAATACTTGGCTCATACAAGCGATTAAACCATAAAAATTCCGCCGGACAATTCGATAGAATGAGGCAAATGCTCGACGCCCGCGCACAGGCACTGCTCAAGACCCTGATCGAACGCTATATCGCGGAAGGTCAACCGGTCGGCTCGCGCACGCTTTCCAAGTATTCCGGCCTCGAACTGTCGCCGGCAACAATCCGTAACGTCATGTCGGACCTGGAGGAAATGGGCTTCATCGCCAGCCCCCACACTTCCGCCGGGCGAATTCCCACCCCGCGCGGTTACCGCCTGTTCGTCGACACGCTGTTAACAGTGAAGCCGCTGGCGCACCAGGAAATTTCCGAAATCAAGGGCGCCATTCACCCCGGTCACCCGCAGCGCATCCTCAGCCATGCATCACAACTGCTCTCGGCACTAACGCATTTTGCCGGTGTGGTGGTCGCACCACGGCGCCAGTTGCCCAGCATCCGCCAGATCGAGTTTCTCAATCTTTCGGAAAAACGCATCCTGCTGATCATCGTCACCTCCGATGGCGAAGTGCAGAACCGCATTCTGTTTACTCAGCGGCCTTATTCCCCTTCTGAACTGGTGGAGGCCGCCAATTATCTCAACCAGAATTGCATCGGGCTCGACTTCGAGCAAATTCGCCGCCGCCTGCGCGAAGAACTGCATCAGCTGCGCGGCGACATCAGCGAGCTGATGACAGCAGCGGTCGAAGTCGGCAATCAGGCCATCGCCGACGCCTCCAGTCAGTACGTGATCAGCGGCGAGCGCAATCTGCTCGAAGTCGAGGACTTGTCTTCCAACATGACACGCCTGCGTCGTCTGTTCGACTTGTTCGAGCAAAGGACCAGCCTGGCCCAGTTGCTGGAGGTATCCAGCAAGGCCGATGGCGTGCAGGTGTTCATCGGCGGTGAATCCGGCATTGATACGCTTGACGAGTGCAGCGTGGTCACCGCGCCCTACGTCGCGGATGGCGAAGTGATCGGCACCATCGGCGTCATCGGCCCGACACGCATGGCCTACGAGCGCGTGATCCCCATTGTGGATATCACCGCCAAGCTGCTTTCCTCGGTCCTGTCCAACCCTTGATGGGACGTTTCAGCAAGGAACCACAGCACTTGCACGGCAACGCAGCGCAAACCGCGGTGTTGCTCGTGAATCTGGGTACACCGGCAGCCCCGACCGCTCCGGCCGTTCGTACCTATCTCAAACAGTTTCTTTCCGATCCGCGTGTGGTGGAAATACCAGCGGTCATCTGGCAGCCCATTCTGCGCGGCATCATTCTCAACACGCGTCCGGCAAAGTCGGCGCGAAAGTACGCCAAGGTCTGGACCAAGGATGGCTCGCCGCTCAAGACGCACACAGAGAAGCAGGCCAAGCTGCTGAAAGGGCATTTGGGCGAAGCCGGCCAGCGCGACATCCTGGTCGACTACGCCATGCGGTATGGCCAACCGTCGATTGCCGCCGCACTCGACCGGCTCAAGGTTGCTGGTGCCGGTCGCATTCTGATCGTGCCGCTGTATCCGCAATACGCCGCTGCCACCACCGCCAGTGTGTTTGACGCGGTCGCTGCCTGGGGGCAAGGCTGCCGCAACCTGCCCGAGTTGCGCTTCGTGCGCAATTTCCATGACCGGCCCGACTACATTGCCGCACTTGCCGCCTCGGTGCGCGAACATTGGCAACGCAACGGCCGCGGAGAAAAGCTGGTGCTCAGCTTCCATGGCCTGCCCAAGCGCTCACTCGACCTCGGCGACCCCTATTTCTGCGAATGCCAGAAGACCGGGCGGCGGCTGACCGAAGCACTTGGGTTGCAAGCAGGCCAATACGTGATCACTTTCCAATCCCGTTTCGGCCGCGCCACGTGGCTGCAACCCTACACTCAACCCACGCTGGAAAAGCTGGCGCGTGAAGGGGTTGGCCGCGTCGACGTGATCTGCCCTGCCTTTGTTTCCGACTGCCTGGAAACCCTGGAAGAAATCGCCATCGAATGCCGGGCGGCCTTCCTTGCCAAGGGCGGCAAGGAGTTCCACTACATTCCCTGCCTCAATGAACGGTCCGACTGGGTCGACACCCTCACCGATCTGGTCACCGAACATCTCGGCAGTTGGCTCGCCCCGTCACCGCAACCCGATCCGGCGACCCCGTTGCGCGCCAAGGCGCTGGGTGCCAAGACCTGATCGGAGAAATCAACCCCGAGCCGGGAGCCCGTGACGGGTACGGTAGGCCATGCTCGAATTTTCCATCGCGAGACCGTGGCCCACTTTGTCACCCAGGGTCCAGCGCATCAGCGCCAGACCGACGTCCACGCTGGGATAAACCGGCCACGGGCCGCCCGCAATCGTGGCGCCGTACAAAGTGAACTTACGTCCTGTCTCGTCCTCGACCTCGAAGATCGCGGCGACAGGCTGGTAGCCAAGCCGGGTCAGCTTCAGCGAACCGGCAACCAGCCCCGTGACGCGACCGCCATCGGTCACGTAGCCGTGGGCGAGCGGTTTGAGTTCGTCCGAGACAGCGGGATCCGCAGGGAAAAAAGCGTGGATCGCGAAGTCGTTTCCGAACGAAGCACCCAGCCACATCATGGCCGGCAGATCCACTTCGGTTCTGGGCCCCCAGCTATGGTCCATCACCTGGACGCAATCGACCGGATAAGTCTTGCCGCGCACCTTGATCTCCCCGGTCACGCGTGCGCTCATGTCAAAGTGGCCTTTATAGGCCTCGCCAAAATTCCAGTCTCCGGAAGTTATTTTTTGCATTTCCCGTGTAATGGGATCCATGACCGGATCGGCGATGTCGTAAGGCTCCATGATGCCCCTGACATCGAAGTGTACTTCGGTGTCATCGGTACCCATGTAGTCCACGCGATAGTCGCGCGGACTGAGCGCCTTGACACTCAGGCCGTTGGGGAGAGCGTACTCCCGCAGACTGGCCGGCATGGGCATGTAGCTATGGTTTGCCACATAGAGCGTGTCGTCGGACTTATCAACCAAATCGCGCCAAATCCTGACATCGCTGAAGGCGACTTTCAGATTGGTCCGAAAAATGGCCTGAAGGTGGCCGGCAATCGCGTGCTCCGGAATGAAAAAGGCAAAATAATTTGTTTCCGCCCAGAAGTAGCAAGCCGGGTCTGCTGCATGCAGGTCCAGATCTTTGTCTGTGATCATCAATTGACTCCTCTTTCTCTATGTTGTGTCGATCCAAGATCCCTGATGATTAGAGCGACATAGTACGGTAGCAAAGAGCGCTCGCCCCCTCCCAAAGTTGGGGGGCGCAGGCCGCACAAGCTATTTTTCTGTCTGATTATTTGAAAGCACCTCTTGAAGTCGAAGGCTGGCATCCCCATATGCGCCCGGTTGATCAATCTCATACCACGCTAAAGCCATGTCGGACCAACCGGAAAACCTCTCCTCGCAGCCGGACTCAAAGGCTGTTCCCGCGGATGAAGCAGGCCTGGAAAACCTGCCCAGCCTGGAAGAACAGCTCAAAGCTACCGAACTGTTGGCGGCCGAGCACCACGACGCCTGGCTTCGGGCCAAGGCCGAGACCGAGAATGTGCGTCGCCGCGCCCAAGAGGACATCGCCAAGGCTGGCAAATACGCCACTGAACGCTTCGCCGGGGAGCTTGTTGCGGTCAAGGACAGTCTCGAAGCCGCGCTGGCCAACGAGAACCAGAGCGCCGAAGCGCTCAAGTCCGGTGTCGAGCTGACGCTGCGGCAACTGGTGGCAGCCTTCGAAAAGTCCAGCCTGGTCGAGATCAATCCCGTCGGTGAAAAATTCGATCCGCACCGCCATCAGGCCATCGGCCAACTGGAAGACGAAGGTGAGCCGAACCGGGTACTCCAGGTGCTGCAAAAGGGTTACGCCCTGTACGACCGGGTGATTCGCCCCGCCCTGGTGATGATTTCCAAGGCAAAACCTGCGCCAGAGGCTTGAATTTACGGCCCCGACCCCAACTTACTGAACAGGTTAATTATTGCGGGGAGCGTGGCGCTAAGAGGATTTAACCTCTCACGCCTCGCCCCTCGCTCCTCACTTGAAAGGAAACAAACATGGGCAAGATCATCGGCATCGACCTGGGCACCACCAACAGTTGCGTCGCCATCATGGAAAACGGCAAACCCAAAGTCATCGAAAATTCGGAAGGCGCGCGCACCACGCCGTCGATCGTTGCCTATGCGGAAGACAGCGAAATCCTTTGCGGCGCCTCGGCCAAGCGCCAGGCCGTGACCAACGCCAAGAACACGCTGTATGCCGTCAAGCGTCTGATCGGCCGCCGCTTCGAAGAAAAGGAAGTGCAGAAGGACATCGACCTGATGCCCTACAAGATCGTCAAGGCTGACAACGGCGACGCCTGGGTGGAAGTCCGTAACCAGAAAATGGCGCCGCCGCAGGTTTCCGCCGAAGTGCTGCGCAAGATGAAGAAGACCGCCGAGGATTACCTTGGCGAGGAAGTCACCGAAGCCGTCATCACCGTGCCGGCCTATTTCAACGACAGCCAGCGCCAGGCCACCAAGGACGCCGGTCGCATCGCCGGGCTCGAAGTCAAGCGCATCATCAATGAACCGACCGCGGCGGCGATTTCCTTCGGCCTCGACAAGCAGGAAGGCGACCGCAAGATCGCGGTGTATGACCTCGGCGGCGGCACCTTTGACATTTCCATCATCGACATCGCCGAGATCGACGGTGAGCACCAGTTCGAAGTGCTTTCTACCAACGGCGACACCTTCCTTGGCGGCGAAGATTTCGACCAGCGCCTGATCGACTACATCATCGAGGAGTTCAAGAAGGAACAGGGCGTCAACCTGAAGGCCGACGTGCTGGCCCTGCAACGCCTCAAGGAAACCGCCGAAAAAGCCAAGATCGAGCTGTCTTCGACCCAGCAGACCGAACTCAACCTGCCCTATATCACGGCAGATGCCTCTGGTCCGAAGCATCTGACGATGAAGATTTCACGCGCCAAGTTCGAGTCGCTGGTGGATGAACTGATCGAACGCACCATCGAGCCCTGCCGCATCGCCATCAAGGATGCCGGCGTCAAGGTCAGCGACATCGCCGACGTGATTCTGGTCGGCGGCATGACCCGCATGCCCAAGGTGCAGGACAAGGTCAAGGAGTTCTTCGGCCGCGAGCCGCGCAAGGACGTCAACCCGGACGAAGCCGTCGCCGTCGGCGCGGCCATCCAGGCCGGCGTGCTGCAGGGCGAGGTCAAGGATGTGCTGTTGCTTGATGTCACCCCGCTGTCGCTGGGCATCGAGACCATGGGCAGCGTGATGACCAAGCTGATCAAGAAGAACACCACCATCCCGACCAAGACCAGCCAGGTGTTCTCCACCGCCGACGACAATCAGAGCGCGGTGACGATCCACGTGCTGCAGGGCGAGCGCGAAATGTCGGCCGGCAACAAGAGCCTGGGCCAGTTCAACCTGACCGACATTCCGCCGGCACAGCGCGGTACGCCGCAGATCGAGGTCACCTTCGATATCGACGCCAACGGCATCCTGCACGTATCCGCCAAGGACAAGGGAACCGGCAAGGAAAACAAGATCACCATCAAGGCCAACTCCGGCCTGTCCGATGATGAAATCCAGCGCATGGTGAAGGACGCCGAAATTCACGCCGAGGATGATCGCAAAGCCCACGAACTGGTGGATGCCCGCAATCAGTGCGAAGCCATGGCGCACTCGGTGAAGAAGGCGCTGGCCGAACACGGCGACAAGATCGACGCCGACGAAAAAGGCAAGATCGAAGCTGCCCTCAAGGAAGCGGAAGAAGCCATCAAGGGCGACGACAAGGCGGTGATCGACACCAAGGCCGAAGCGCTGGGCGCCGCCTCGCAGAAACTTGGCGAAAAGGTCTATGCCGACTCGCAGCAGGCTGCGGGCGGAGCAGATGCCGCGGCAGGTGCGGGCGGTGGCGCCGAACCGAAGAAGGACGATGGCGACGTGGTGGATGCAGAGTTTACGGAAGTCAACGACAAGAAGTAAAGACTAAAAGCTTGAACCACAGAGGCGCAGAGACACAGAGTTTTTTCTGTGGTTGTCTCTGTGTCTCTGTGTCTCTGTGTCTCTGTGTCTCTGTGTCTCTGTGTCTCTGTGTCTCTGTGTCTCTGTGGTGAGATTTAATTAATGGCCAAAAAAGACTACTACGAAGTCCTCGGCGTCAATCGCGACGCATCCGAAGACGAAATCAAAAAGGCCTACCGCAAGCTGGCCATGAAACACCATCCGGATCGCAACCCGGATAACCCCAAGTCGGAAGATCAATTCAAGGAGGCCAAGGAAGCCTACGAGATCCTCTCCGACGGGCAGAAACGCGGCGCCTATGATCAGTACGGCCATGCCGGCGTCGACCCGCAAGCCGGCATGGGGGCTGGCGCTGGCGGTTTTGCCGACACCTTTGGCGACATCTTTGGCGACATTTTTGGCGGTGGGCGCGGTGGTGGTGGTGGACGTTCCAACGTCTATCGCGGCGCCGACCTGCGCTACAACCTGGAAATTTCCCTGGAAGACGCAGCGCGCGGTTCGGAGACCCGCATCCGCATTCCGACCATGGAGGAATGCGGGGTTTGCGATGGAAGCGGCGCGAAGCCCGGCACGGAACCCAAGGGTTGTCCGACCTGCGGCGGCCACGGCCAAGTGCGCATGCAGCAGGGGTTTTTCTCGCTGCAACAGACCTGCCCCAAATGCCACGGCACCGGACGTTTCATCCCAACACCCTGCACCACCTGCCACGGCGCCGGCCGCACCAAGCAGCACAAGACACTGTCGGTCAAGATTCCTTCCGGTATCGATGAAGGCGACCGCATTCGCCTCTCCGGCGAAGGCGAACCTGGCGTCAATGGCGGTCCGTCGGGCGACCTCTATGTGCAGATCCATCTCAAGGAACACGCGGTGTTCCAGCGCGACCACGACGACCTGCACTGCGAAATGCCGATCGGCTTCGCCATCGCCGCGATTGGCGGTGAAATCGAAATTCCAACGCTAGACGGCATGGCACGTCTCAAGATTCCCGCCGAAACCCAGAGCGGAAAAGTGTTTCGCCTGCGCAGCAAGGGCATCAAGGGCGTCCGCAGCATCGCCCGCGGCGACCTGATGTGCCACGTGGTAGTGGAAACTCCAGTCAATCTGACCGAGCGGCAAAAAGAACTGCTGAAAGAGTTTGAGGAAATCAATCTCAAGGATGCCGGACGTCACAATCCGCGTGCAAAGGGTTGGATGGACAAAGTGAAGGAATTCTTCGGTTAGGTTAGGGAGTGTTGACAATCAAAATCACGCGAGCCAAATGACGGCAGCGGCGAGGGCGACAAAGGAAGCGAAGCGTTCCGCGAGTTTGTCATAGCGCGTA
>JAYUGL010000213.1:0-12228 GCA_043738385.1 Sterolibacteriaceae bacterium | reverse complement strand
TTGCGGCCGAACATCGGAACTTCGGGATGCAGTGTCTCCAGATATTCACAGATGGCCAGCGTATCCCAGATGCAGGTGCCGTCGTCCAGTTCCAGCATCGGTACCGTACAACGGGGATTCTTGGCGCGATAGGTCGGAGAAAATTGCTCGCCTTTGGCCAGGTCCACGGTGACGGTCGGTATCGTCAGAGCCTTTTCCGCAAGAAAAATACGTACCCGTCGCGGGCTCGGTGCCTTGTAGTCATAGAACAGCATAGTTTTCCCCGAAAATGTGGTTTCCAGTGTCATCCGCTTCAAAGAGGCCGAGGCACAAACGCCCCGGAATACAGGCAGGAGAGGTCAGGCCGTCGCCAGTTTGACCGGCAGCTTGAGGCCAAGTTTGGCCGACCGCCGCGCATAACCGCGATCATCGAACGTCAGCAGTTCGGTACATGTTCGGCTCGCGGCCAGGTGCAGCGCGTCGGCGAAATCGACTCCGCGCCGGCAATACCCAAGGGCGATTTCAACCGCATCATGATCCTCTACGGTGACACCCGGCAGGGCGATCAGATGCACGAGACATGCGATGACCTTGTCGGCCGTTTCTCGGCCACGGCGCGCAGCACCCATTCGAGCTCGAGCACGACGGTTTTGGGCACGAATACGTCGCCACCCGACAGGAGCTGGTGGCGATGCGCGTCTGCGCCGCGTCGTCGCGCAGGTAATAGCGCGCGACGACGTTGGTATCAACGGCGCGCACGTTTGGCCGCTTTTTTCATGGCTACGCCACCGTGCATCTCATTGATCGGGATGCGTGGACCGGCATAGTTCAGGATATCCGGGCCGTCCTCGACGCGTGAGGGCTCTTTTCTCTTGATGAGCTTGAGGCGCGCGCCGCTTCTATCAAGGCCAAATTCAACCTTGCTGCCGGGGGTGACTCCAAGCGCCTGCCGCACCTCCTTGGGAATCGTGACCTGCCCCTTGCTGGTGACCGATACCGTTGCCATGAGCGTTCCCAAAGTATTACCAAGTAAGGACTTTAGCGTTTTTTTGAATTGTCGGATGCGCTCATGTCCCCGCTTCATCCAGGGGCAAACAGCACTTCTTGTACTTCTTGCCGCTCCCGCAGGGACAGGGTTCGTTGCGTCCGACCTTTGGGGTCTCCCTGACATGGGGCAGCGCCGGGCCATCGAAGATGTCCCGGTCGTGGTCGTCCATGTCGTGTACATGTTCCGCGGCGCGCTCCTGAGCCCAGCGTTCCTGACGTTTGCTGATGACGTCGGGCAGATAAAAATTCCAAGGATCGTAGGGGCGCTTGCGCCAGTCCGGCAGATCTTCCGCTATTGCATAGGCCTGGGAAACGTCGTCCGAGGTGAAGACCACGCCAAAGCCGCTCTGGCGCCGGGCCAGATCATTGAGCAGGGGCCGATACGCTTCGCGCGGGAACTGGATCAGCATGTTTCCGCCGTAGAGCCGGACTTCCCAGTTTTCGGTTTCGTCCCCGGCGATTTGCGCGATCCATGCTAGCGTCTCATCAAGTGCTTCGCGCCCCTGGCGCTCGGCGCGGGCGACCGCGGGGTCAAACGCATTGGCGCGGATGTACCAGTCGAGCGCCGGGTCAGCGCACAGTTCGCGCAATGCGGGCAGAACATTTGCGGGCTTGTTGGCGAACAGCGCGTGCCAGTGGCCGGCCAACCAGTCTTGCAGGTTGTCGTCATCTTCCTCCGACATGCGGCGCATGAAGCGCACCAGCAGCAGGCCGGCATTTTCCTGTGCGATCAGGCCGAGGATCATGGCGGCGTGCAACAACAGCCACCATTCACCATCTTCGCGCTCATGCCATGAAGATTCGAGCAGCCTGTCAAGCGCTGCCGCCATTTCATCGCCACGGTGCGCGGCGGCGTCAATCACATTGCGCGGGACGCGATCCTCGTCGCCGACGATCAAGGCCATCAGCGCTTCGGCATCAAGCCCGGCGAGGTGTTCTTCCGAGTATGACGGCAGTTCAATACCCGCATCGATTTGGACAACGCTATTCATCGAATTTTGCTTTCACGACGTTGCTGCCCGGGGTCGGGTCGCCCGTCGGCACTTTATCCATCAGCGAAAACGATCCGGCGAAATCGCCCATGTCCCCGATCGCCTGGATCATCTGTTCCAGCGGCAAGGCCGCCCAACGCCGCAATTGCTCGCGGCGCGAACCTTCCCATGTCGTCAGCCGCCAATCGATGTTATCCGGTTGCTGTTCATTCGGCATCGTCACTTATAGCCCCATGCGCAAGCGTTCAATGTCGATTCAGTCCTGCGGTTGGCTCGCTGCTTTTTTCATCAGGATCAAGCATCCTCCAATGCGCGGGCGATGGCTTCGAAATTGGCGAGTTTCATGCGATTTGTTCCATGGCAAGATTATGAGCCGCGTTTGTCGATGGCTCAAGTTTTCCCGATTCCCCTCGAATTTTGGGTCTTGCGGTCGCAAAAAATCATGCGATGAGGGCTCCTCAGGCATTCATTCGATTTTTCTTGCTGACCTCGCGAAGCGAGAACGCTTGAATTGTCGCCCCTGAAAGGGGTGGCAATTCAAGGGTTGTAGCTCCCTCTCTCACCCCGGATAGCTATACTCAGGCTTCACCTTAATCCCCGTCTGGTCTCAGCCAGACGGGGATTTTTTCTTCTGATTCCGGTTTCAGAACAGCAACATCTGCGGTGCGCCGACCTTTTTTTCCTGAAAAAGCGGCATACCTACCAGCAACTGCATCCCCGCGTATTGCTTCTCCGTCACCGTCATACAGCGCACCGATCCTTCAGGCGGAAGGTTATCCACCAGCCGCCTCTGATGCTTGATTTGCGCGTCGTTGCCATTGAGGATGCGGCCATATACCGAAAACTGGAGCATGTCGTAACCGTCGTTGAGCAGGAAGCGGCGAAATTGCGTGTAGGCTTTTTTCTCGGCCTTGGTCACCATCGGCAGATCGAAGAAAACGAGGAGTCGCATATATCGCCGCGTTTCTATGCCCACAGTTCGCCTGCGATCAGTATTCCAGCTTGTGCGGTTGCAGGCCAATGAGCGCCGGCAGTTGCAGGCTATCGACGCCTTCTTCAAATACCCGTACCAGGCTTTCCACCACATATTCGATAGCAGATTGTGCCGCCATACGGCCCTGCGGCATCCTTACCTCAAGGTTGAGTACCGCCACCAGCGCGGCTTTGTCGGCAGGGGAGAGGTCGCCCTCGGTAACGGCGTGATGCTTGGCGACGTGCAAATCCACCAAAGGGCGAAAAGGCTCGATCAAATCGTCGGCGAGATTGAACGCGTTTTGTTCGCTGTCGTGAAAAATTCCGATTGTCGGATGCAGCCCGTGGGCAACCAGGCCCCGTGCGATAGCGCCACGCAACACCGCGTAGCCATAGTCCAGCGCCGCATTCGTCCATTGTTCCAACCCGCGATGGAAACTTTGCCCGAACAGTTGCACGAAGTAAAAAGCCGCTGCCTGCCCTTCAAGATTATCTGTATCGCCCGAGCGCACGCGGCGGGCATAAGACTCAAGGCGGTCAACACCTTCGCGGCCAGCGAGCCGGAGACAGGCAGCCTGATTTTCAATCTTGCGCCGGACGACATTGGCCCACACCTGCTTAACCAGCGGGCGGGCGACATTTAATTGCAGCCGCATCATTTTCGTCGTGCGTGAATGCGGCAGAAAGGGCAGAAAAATGCCGCTGGGTTGATGGTTGTCGCCGGTGGCATAGAGGCCAATACCGTATTCGGCACAGGCAGATAGCACTGGATGTGTGAGCGTGATTTCGCGGTGGTTGAGCACAATCACCGCGATGTCTTCAAACGGCACGAAGGCCGTTTGCTCCTGGTCGATAGCGAGCGAGTAATGTTCCCGCCGCAGCTTGGCGGGACTGGAGATCATGACGCTACGCCAGACCATGCGATTGCTCTTCCACAAGGGAGCTGTTTGCGATTTGACCAAGCACATCAACATGCAGTTGCTGAATCAATTTGGCGTCATTGATCTTGCGCTTGATGTTTCTGCGTAGGTCAAATGTTCGTTGTTGATTGGGTTCCAAATTCAGGTCGGCACGTAGAATATATTCAAGAACCGGTTCAGTTTTATCGCGACTGTTTGTCCGTTTGGAAATTTTGATTTTTTCAACGAGTACAGTCGGCTGTAACGGCACACTCTTCCCATCGTTCAGTAGAAAGAACGGCGAACGATCATGCAATTGCAGTACTGGCCGGTCGAGACTGTCTTCGTAGTAGCAGTAGTTCCCCTGAAACATTTTGTCCGGGAAGATAGGCTCAACCTGAATGCATGTGAGCGTATTCCCTCGCTCATCTTGCTCTTGCCAATGGTGTAGTTCCCGGAAGCAAAAAATTAGGCTGGAGTGATTGATGCGAAGCAAATCGTTCTTATGTAAATTTGCAATTTTTTCGTAATTATCGATATTGGTGTCATCGCCTTCATCCCCGATTTCGTATGCACCGGCCATTGCGTGTGCTGGGCGGAAAATATATCGCCCGGTGATGCGATGACGATAGAGGCGAACGACAATAGGCGCACCACGTCCAACCAGTCCGCCGCGAACGTAATAGCCGCTATTGGCCGCAGCAGGCAGCATGATTGATCGCACAATAGGCGGTTGGTAGTCTGGATTGTCGTGTTTGCGCTGTTCCAGTTTTTTTGTGTCCTGCGTCTCAGGCTTAGGAAAACCATTTTTGAAGACTTCTTCTGCTTTGGCACTGGGTTTGCTCAAGGCTGCGTACAAAGCCTGATATAGATCGGCGTTGCGTTGATAGACCTGTTCACCAAGTGCGGTTATAAGATTTTCCTTCTTGAGTTGCTCCTGTGTCAGGTCGGTAAGCTTGATCTTTTTGAGTCCAGCTTTGAATTTTTTTGATGCGCCACTGCCAGATTGATTGGGTAGTAAATGCTCCAGTTTTTTTCTTTCGGAGGGCGGTAACAAAAGCCAAGGAATCGAAACGGCATGAATGATTTTTGGCGAATCTGGTACTTGATGACCCTCTGAAAACGCCATCTCAACATTCCCGTTGTGCTCGGCAAGTTTTTCTCTGAGCGATTCAAAAAGAGCAAGCCGGGACTCGATGAATTGATCGGGGTAGGGCAGTGCAGGGTCAAGTAGCTCCGGAGTAAGTTTTGTCAGAGGAATGGAAACACGACGCAACGACTGAGGGTTGGCGCTGTGCAGCTCATTGGACTTAATACGCCGTTGCACCAGACGACTGACTAACACTGAACCAATCGCCGTTTCTGCACCTGAATCATAGTTTCCGAAGTCGTAGACTTTTTTGCGTCCGCTCTTGGTCCAGTAGGTCTTGCCATCTGGAGAAAGACGCGCCATTACTTCATGACGGAACGTACATGGCGCAAACGGATTTGGGAATGTCGTATCGACGAATTGTGCCAACTCTTGCTCTGTCAGGCGGGCTCCTGTTTCGCGCCAAAAGGCAGCCCCATCGGATTGAACAACTACAATTTCTTCAAATCGATGGTATTCATTGACGCGCTGAATCAGACTAGGTGTTGCGGCAGCAATCACACAAGCATCCAGTGCATGATGCAAATCACCATCTTCACGTACCTTCGATAAACCCCAGAGGCCGCGCAGCTTTGCGATCACGCCGCCTTGTGGGGTGCGTACATGATTGCGCCGGAATCGAACCAGCCTATCCTCTGCGGGAGCGTCGGGTGAAATTTCCTCTTCTGTTGCATGCTCATCGTTTGCGAAAAGCAAACCCTCACGCACCATACGTGCAAACAGCCGGGTGATATAGCGCGTATCGACGAGGTTGCGGGCGACAAACTCGTTCTCGGTAGCCTCGTCCAGCTTTTCGAGCAGCAGCTTGGCCTTTTTCCTTTCGCTCATCAACGGCAGGCTGCGAACATGCGCCTGGAAATCGTGCCACCAGGCGGGGTCAGCACTTCCGAGCCACTCAAAGGGTGTACGCTTGCCCTTGCGCTGATTCTCTCCCGCCAACACCAGCACTTGGTTATCAAGGCTGTTATCACCAGTACGAGAACGAGGGAGGATATGGTCAACCTCGCAATATTTTTCGTCTTCCAGTAGGTCGTTAAGCCTGATCTCGTTCCCTGAGTACATGCATTTGCACTGCTGTTCTTCGCGCATACGCACCTTGCGCATCAGAATTGAGCTGGGATTGGATATGCCATATTTTTGGACGAAGGCTTCTTTCCCTTCGTCCCTTTCCTTGGCGCGTTTTTTGTTGTCTATTTCGATGCGCTTACGTTCTATACCGGGCTTTGCCAACTCACGGGCAAGTTCGATGGAAATGTAGTCCGGGCTGCGCTTGTATTTGGTGATCAGTGCATTGAGAACGCGCCGAGCCTGATTAAAGCTGCGGGCCACAACTGGATTGGCTAGTTCTTTGTACCGCTTTTCTTGCCAAATAACTTCACGGCTCTTGGTGCTGATGCGTTTCCTGAGAAAGGTTTCAAGTGGCGGCAGGTGTTTTTGAGGTGCTACTTTGCGGCGTGCGCCGCTGTGGTCATAACCGGCAAGCCCACAAGCTTTGCTGTACACCGCTCCTTGTTCGAGAGGCCGCTGAATTTCTCGCAACGCCTTCAGGCTTAAATGACCAAAGCCACTGCTGACAATATCGCGAATTTTCTGGACGGCTCCATCTGGAATTGCAGGTAACACTTTGTCGCTCAGTGCATCTTCGATTTCCTGATCCGTAAAACAGGTTGTGAGGGCCTCAAAAATCTGATCGATTCGGCGGGCAGCAGCCTGACCAGCATCAGTCAGAGGCTGTTGCCACGCAATTTAAATCTCGTTCCACAAGTCGGGGTGGCTTTCTGCCAGAACCCGACGCAGCTTATGCCAGCCCTTGAGTTGCACTACTGTTTCGTCTTCAATTGTTTGGGCGTCGGTGTAGGTCAGTTCCAGGTAGGTAGAAGACTCGTCGACAATTTCTGGGCGATGCTCCCGCTTTTCTTCCACAACGAATGACCAATTTCCTTGCGGCCATGACCTCGCTGGAATGGCCGCTCGCAAGTCCGCGATGGTTCGCGGCTGGCCCTGCGTTGACCATTCGGCAATCTTTTGCATAGCCGCTGCTGGCAACTTGGAAGCCTTACCAGTTCGCTCGTCACGGGTCTTCAAAAACCATCCAGCAGGAAACTCTGCACCCACATTGCCTGTTAGCGGTAATTGCTCACTGGCTTCGCTGATCGGGAGAACTGCTTTTACCCGGCGGCGCTTGATGAGGAATCGATACTCGTCGGTAAGAGCTAAACGTTCGCGTAGTTTGGTGAGTGGCAGTCTCGTGTCGTCATCGCCAGTGCGGCCTTGCTCTGCAAGTGCTTCTTGAATCCAACCTCTGAATGAATCCTTTGCCGTTTTTATCGCATTCTTGTCCCCTTTCGGTATGTTGGATACGGCAATATCGAGTAGCTTTTTAGGATTGCCATCGAGATCCAGAGCAAATATTTGGTCTGAGTCTGGCGTGGCTACGCTGCGATAGCTCAATCGTGTAAATGAAGCAAGTCGGTAATCCCGTGGCCAATCCGCCTTTTCGCAAAGCGCGTCTCTAAGGTCTTTGTAAGTCAGTTTTTCTTTTTGGTAGGGCAAGTCAATCAAAGCAGCGCGCTCTAAAGGCGTGAGTGAGTCTGGCGGCGATGGGCGCTCAGTCTTTGCGTCTGCATCAAAGCCAACCTTGAGGCCGTTAAGGATTTGCAGCCAGCGGCTACGCTCACTGGAAAAGCATTCCCGAGGCGCGCGACGCTCTCCCGGAATCAACTGACATTCGCCGATGAGTTGCTCCAGTTGTTCAGCAACAATTGGCGGGTGCTGTTCGTCAAAGAGCGCTAGAACCTGATCTTCCAGGCTGCGAGAAAGGTTGCTTCGTTCTCCTGCCCCCACAGCTACCGATGACATGACGGCTACATTGTCTGGGACGACCAGACTTATGTACGGACTTCCAAGCTCGTGTTGCCGGTGAAAAATTGTAGTCATCTCTGTTCTGAGATGCTTGCGCAATTGGGTTCGCTCATAGCTGTCCGTATGGTTACGGCGGGCTATACGGAACAATGCGGCATCCTGTTTTTCGTTGAGGCTTGATGGAACAAAGCCCGGTCTCGAAATCAGGTAAATCGCCTCCCCGATGGTTCGATATTTTTTTAACAGCCGCTCGGCGCGAGAGTCGCTTTCATCAAGGGCATCGCTATAACTAGGTTTTTTCTGTTTTTGAGGGCCGGAAGCATTGTTCCGTTCTTCGGTTCCGTCAGCTTTTGTCGTGTCCGATTCTTTGTTGTCGCCAGACTCCTCCAGCCGGTCAGCGGCCTCCCGCAGGGAACCGTATCCCCTCCATTTCACAAGATGGTGAATAACGCGGGCAAGTTCTACCGGACTCAGAGGGCGATCAAGGGCCTCGGCGCGAAGTTGCCAGACATCGGTTATCGTTTGCCGTGTTAGTTGTGTGCTTGATGCAAACAGGGTTTTGCACTCGTCTGGAGACAATAAGCCGATGTCGATAAACAAACTCAGAAGTCGCTTTAGCCTTGAGCGGCGTTGGCTATAGCGGTTGCGGCTGACGCGAGCTGCCCGCCGCATGGCATTCCAAGTGATCTTTTCCTTGCGTTCTTCTGCCTCGTCAAAGCAGCGAACGCCAAGATCGATGATCCGTTCATCAGATAGCACTGCCCAGCCTACCGACGCAATTCCAATATCAAAACCAAATGTCAGTGGGCTAGGATATTGTTGATCAGGGGTCTTGTCAGACATGACTTCCTCCGCGATAATCGACCCCGTTGTGGCTATCCGGGGTGAGAGCCGTTGCTACAATAAAGAATCGAAAGATTCTGTATCCAATGAATGCCCGGCGGGGAAACCCGTCGGGCATTTCATTTTATGCTTATTGGTTTGATGATAGGTTACAACCTGTTGCCGTAGCAAGCCTCAGGGAGGCTGCGGGAAAAGATAGGCGGCTACCCTTTCAAATCTCACTGAAAGTGAGGAGCGGACGGAAAACTAAGCACGCTCTCCGCGTACCCGTCCGGGTATCTCCTTCGAAAAGCGGGAACCCAGAGAGTGCTTGAAAATGTGGATTCTATTTTTCGGGAATGACATGGCAGGTACTTATTCAATCCTTCCCGTCCTTCATTAGTTCAACCGAAGAACTCCTTGACCTTGTCCATCCACGACTTGGCGCGCGGGTTGTGACGTCCGGCATCCTTGAGATTGATTTCCTCAAACTCTTTCAGCAGTTCTTTTTGCCGCTCGGTCAGATTGACTGGAGTTTCCAGAGGGATGTTCAGGTTCGAATTGAATTTGCATAGCAGTCTGCATCAGGTTTGCATGAGTTCTGCACTGACTTTGCATCAGGATCGTCTCACCCTGGTGAGTCATGCGGGACGGCAAACCCTATTTGTAAAACGAGCAATAAGGGCCGTGGTCGAAATCAATTTCGCCACGCCGTTATCTGACGTCAACTGAGCATCAGCGCCTTGAATGTTGCCTGTTCAAAGTGCGCATCCGGCGTCAACGCATCGGCAATGTCGCGTTCGCGCATGATCTCGAAGCTGACGCAGTCGGTCAGACTCCATTCTTTATCGCTGCGCTCTCTGAACAAGGCGAAGGCGCGTTGCAGCAAGGCGTCGCTTAACGGAATTACGTCGATTGATGGGTCAGCCTGTAGCGTCTCGATCAGACGCACTGCTGCTGCACGAAAATGCAGTCGCGACAATGCGGCGCCAATTTCGAGGATAACCGCCTGTGATGTCACCAGCCGTACATCGCCCACTTCAATCTGTTCAGCCAGTTGTTTGGCTACCGCATGAAACCGGTCACGCGGGGAGACCAATGCAATCACATACCCGGTATCGACAAACCAGGCTTGTGTCATGCCTGCGGACGCAATGTGTCTTCGAAGGCAACCGAATAATCTTCTGGTGCATCAATCTGAACTGCCCGCGCTGCATCGAGAAAGCTCATGGCAGCCGGTTTCTCCAAAGATCGCACCGTCACTTCGACTTGTTCACCTGGATGCAGCCGAGCATCTACCAAAACTACCGCGCCACGTTGATCAACGGTAACCCGTTCGCGAATGACGGCATTCATGATTTTCCCTTCACCAAAAGGATGAGCAGTGGAAAGTATAGCCTGCTCATGACCGATTCGTCTCGCCAACCGCAGCGGCACGTCCACCTGCGACGAGTTGAACCGGGTCACGGAGATCAAGGATCCGCGCGCCGACATTCGCTACGAGTACGACGCGGTGGGCAACCGGCGCCGGGTGTGGAGCTACTACCACGACGGCATCACCGGTGCGGCCCAGACCCAGAGGTAATAAGGGGCACGCAATTAAATTTCGCCACGCCGCTGAACATCGAACTTCATCGCTGTTTGACCGCCCGTCCCACGGGGATTTCCTCCGGTCATCATGCGTCTTGCATAGCGTGCGAGGTGTGGAGTCAGTGCCCGGCAAGCCACGCGCCGGGCTACTCCGTGGTGGCTCGGCCCGCATCCCTCTTGCGACCGACAGACAAAGTCAGGCGCTACACGCAATGCACACCACAAGGCATGACGGGCATTTAGCCCGCCCTGCCTTGGCCTGTGGTCCGGGGTAAATTGCTGCGCAGCTTTAACATAACCGCGCCTTATGCAAGGTGCAGCCAGTCACTGCGCTGCGCTTGGTGTCTGCACCGCTACGTGCCCTACGGGTTCGCATAAGGGTCGGTTATGTCTTGCGCCCCGGCCCACGGCGCGCGCTGTCCGCTGCGCGCACGTCGCTTAACTTCCTCTCGTGCGTGCTCGCGGCTTCGCCGCCAACACGGGATTTAGCCAGGCGCTGCGCGCAAGTGTGGAGGAACGATCCCCCCGCCCACCCACGAGTCGCATTCGCGCGGCTTCAGCCCTGCGGGCTTACGCTACCGCGCTCGATGCGCCCCGTTCCCGTCCCCTTGCAGGGCGCATCTCACGTTTGCACACGCGAGATCGTTGCGCAGGCGCACGGCATGCCGTGCGAAACCCCTGCTACACCCCCAAGGGGCTCCCAATCAATACAAGTGTGTTTACAAAAAAGAAAAGCTCCCCTACCCGCTGCGGCGGGTAGGGGCTAAAGAAGGGCTGCTGGCCGCGTTAGCCGATGACTTGCGCGACGACCTCGCGCAGCGCGCGCAGGTCGGCAGTTGAGAGCTTGCCCATGGTGCGGATAACAAGGCCTTGCTCGATGGTGGTGAACACCGGTTTCAGCACGGACGGCTTGATCAATCCAGCGCCCTGCTAATCCGCGACGAGCGCTTCACCAAATCCGAGTGGCTGCGCACCTGGCTCGTGATCGCCATGATGATGAGATCGCGCCGGTTGGCGTTGTAGTCGCTGCTGGACACGATGACAGCAGGTCGCTTCTTGCCGCCTGACTGATCGGTGAACGGAAACGGCACCAACACCACATCGCCGAAGGAATGCGCCATCGTCACATCCGATCGTAAGCGGCGTCTTCGTCGTTGTTCCACACCGATGCAAAACTAGCCTCGCTGGCCTTGGCGGCGGCTTGCGTGAGGTGTTGTTCGTTCTCGCGCGTGCGCAGGAAGTCCACGAAGTCCTCGACCTCCGCCAGACGCTGCGGCGGCAGTTGTTTGATCTTCTCGATCAAACCCTGTTCAGTGGCGCTCATTGTTCTTGCTCCTAGTGTTGGTTTAGCGGCTACCAGCCTTGGCGAGTACCGGCAGGGCAGACACTGGCATGCGCCGCTGTCCCGGCTCGTAAGCATTCAACGTCGGCTGCGAAACGCCGAGCGTTTCCGCAAGTTGTACCTGGGTCAGGTGGCTGTCTTTGCGACGCAGGGCGATGCGACTGCCCAGCTCGACAAAGAACCCTCTTTCGTTCTGGCTGATCGCCATGGCCGTGTGCTCCATTGCAATGATCTGGCGCATACCTTAACCCCTGTTTTTTGAAACGCGATTGACAATATCACGAAACGTGAGCGTGTTTACAAAACAGAAAAGCTCTCCTACCCACGTTGCATGGGTAGCGGCTAATTGCCTGTTCCCATGGCGTCATGGTAGCTTTTCGGGGTGAGGTCCTCGCTGTAATGAGGTTGTCGCCTTAGGGCGATGAACCGAACCCGGCCCGACAGGCATGCCTGTCGGGCCTTTTTATTTGTTGCTCAACTAGGGTGTGTTGACAATCGATCCTTGTAAATGCCATTGGGTTGTCGTCACAAATAAGTCGTTCACACTCAAAGGGTTGCGCAGGGGGCTGTTCA
>JAYUGL010000212.1:0-4477 GCA_043738385.1 Sterolibacteriaceae bacterium | reverse complement strand
ACTGCTCGTCAGCGAGGCGCCACATTTTTTTCTCGACGGTGGACGCACCAGGAAAACCATCGATGCCGAAACAACGCGCCAGCACCCGCTTGACGTTGCCATCGAGGATGGCAACACGTGCGCCAAAACAAAACGCGGCGATGGCGTTGGCGGTAGATCGGCCGATGCCGGGCAGTTCCGCAATGGCCTCTGGATGGTGGGGGAAGACACCGCCGTGCGTGTGCATCACCACTCGGGCGCATGCGTGCAGGTTGCGCGCGCGGGCGTAGTAGCCAAGCCCGCTCCACTGTGCCATGACATCCTCAACCGGCGCCGCGGCGAGATCGGCCAAGGTTGGAAAACGGCTGAGAAAGCGCGCGTAGTAAGGGATGACCGCTGCAACCTGCGTCTGTTGCAGCATGATTTCCGACAGCCACACGCGATAGGGATCGCGTGTGTTCTGCCAGGGGAGATCGTGACGTCCGTGTTGCTTTTGCCAGCGGATCAAACGCCGCGAAAAGTCAGCGCCTTTCACTAATCTATTTTTACCGGCTTCACTCGACTGGCGCAGAGCTTTGCGCGGACTCTTGCTTCATCGGTGGTATCGGCGTTAGCAACAGCGACCCCCATACGGCGCTTTAAAAAGCTTTCCGGTTTGCCAAACAACCGAATGTCGGATTCGGGTACGGCCAATGCCGAGTCCACGCCTTCGAATGCGATTCCCCTTTGCTCCATACCACCGTAAATCACCGCCGAGGCACCGGGACGGCGCAGCGACACGTCGACCGGCAAACCGAGAATCGCGCGGGCATGCAGTTCGAATTCGGAGCAACGCTGAGTCGCCAGTGTGACCAGTCCGGTGTCGTGGGGTCGCGGACTGACTTCGGAGAACCAGACTTGATCGTTCTTGACGAACAATTCGACGCCGAAGATGCCGCGGCCACCGAGATTGCCGGTAACGGCTTGGGCGATGCGGCGCGATTCTTCAAGCGCGGCGGGCGTCATCGCCATAGGTTGCCATGACTCGACATAATCGCCATTCACCTGCACATGGCCGATAGGCTCGCAAAAAAAGGTTTCCACCTGCCCCGAGACGCCGACGGCGCGGACGGTGAGCAGGGTGATTTCGTAATCGAAGTCGATGAAACCCTCGACGATGACTCGCCCCTGATTCACCCTGCCGCCGGCGCAGGCATAGTCCCATGCCTTCTGCACATCGGCGGGAGTCTTGAGCAACGATTGCCCCTTGCCCGAAGATGACATCACCGGCTTCACTACGCAGGGAAATCCAATCACGTCGTCGATGGCCGTCTGTAGTTCGGCCAGCGAATCGGCGAATCGATACGGCGAGGTTGGCAATCCGAGTTCCTCGGCGGCCAGGCGGCGGATGCCTTCGCGATTCATGGTCAAGCGGGCGGCACGCGCGGTGGGGATCACCTCGGTCAGTTTGTCCCGCTCGATTTCCACCAGCATCTCGGTGGCGATGGCTTCGATCTCGGGCACCACGAGGTGTGGTTTTTCCCGTTCAATCAGCGCACGCAGCGCGGCGCCATCAGTCATGGCGATCACGTGGCTGCGATGCGCCACCTGCATGCCAGGCGCATCAGGATAACGATCCACTGCGATCACTTCACAACCGAGGCGCTGCAAGGCAATGATCACTTCCTTGCCAAGTTCACCGCTGCCCAACAGCATTACGCGGGTAGCGGAAGGAGAAAGTGGGGTACCGATGCGCATGGTCATGACGAATTGAATTTTACCTTGCCGTTGGACGCGCGGCTGCCAGAGCGAAGAGCGCTGCCGTGCCGGCGGCTTTGATGAAGGCCTTGGTTTTGGCTAACGCCGAACCCGCGATTCTGACGTTGGCAGGAATGCGTTTGCTGGCTTAAGAAGGCTGCATCGGCCTATGATCCCCCAACCAGGGAAATCGACCTACCGGGCATTGACCACGCGCGGTCCAACTACAGCCCGCAGCAAAAATGCCGATTGCGGTTTAGTCGTTGAAAGGCAACCGGAGAGCCGCCCAAACAAGGCGGTCCGGTTGCAGAACGCTAGCTCTTGTCGAGTTTCTCGATGTGCTTGCCGAGCTTCGCGTAAGTCTTGAGTACGTCCGATGCCAGCCGCAATTCGGCCATGCGGCCATCTTCTGCGTTACGCGCTTTGGTGACCACGCCGAGCTTGACCATTCGTTCCAGTCGACGGCGCAAGGTCGCCGGAGCTCCGAGCTGGCAGAGAAGCAATTGCTTAGCGGTAGTGAATGTTCCCGCCTCCTGAGCATTGCCGATCTCGCAAATGATGTCGTAGTCTTCCAGCGACTCAAGGAACGGCAAGTTGGCCCGCTGATAGATACGTATTTTGTTCAACTTTTCAAAAATTTTTGTCATGGTGAGCTTCCTTTGTGTGTCATCCCAAAAAAAGAATTATCAACGCCCTCTACGACGAACCAGTCTTCGCAGACCAAGTCATCGCGCCAGTCACTGACAACCGCCAAACGTGCATGGCGAGCGGCCCGTCTCTTACGATCATATTGACCGATAACAGTCTACTTAAGTTCCAATCTGCGCAAAACCGATATTGTGGAATGTGTCTCATTCCACAATATCATGCTCATTGTTCGTGCGATTGGTTGGGCGCCATCGCCACCGCGCATGGCAATGCTACTGTGTTAGGCCGCAGGCAGCGACTTGGCGTCGTGTGATTTTGCCGGGCTCGGTTTAACCAGCGGCACCATATGCTCCAATGCAGCAGTCAGCAACTCCCTTATCTTGTCGACCGGTGGCAGTACGGCCTTGTCGTCGGTTTGCAGATTGATGACCAGACGTTGTTGCCCCACCAGTTCATCACAAGCTTCGTAATACTGGACAATGACTATCTGTCCATCCTTGGTTGGCCTGTAGTCGTATTGGCCAGTTTCGCAGGTAATATTCCCGGTCCGGCTTTTGGTGACATCGACGAAGCCCCCCTGTTTTTCCGAAGTCTCTTCCTCCCACGCCTCAAGTTCTGCGATGGTCACTGGAGCGGAAAAATTGTGGATCGCGATACTCATGAATTGGGCACCTTTTTTACCCAGATTGAGGGTGCAAATGCTTGACCAGATATCGGACGGAGCACCGCTGGCGCCTTTGGGCACATTCACCCCGTCCTCGTAGGGTTCGCCTTCAATATTCAGGTTGAGCGCCGCGATTTTATCTTTCGTGAGCAAATTGCAGGCTCCAGTAGGTCCTCCCGCAGCAATCGCGATGTGAGGGGCCGCCACATAAATTGCGGCTGCCAGAATCAGTGTCCATTTACGCATAGGGTTCTCCTCAGTATGAAATAGGGCGTCCTTTTTTCCGACTCGTAATGCTACACCTACTCAGGCTCCGCGCATATGCTGACGCACGGAAAGCGCCGCGCCAACCCACCCCAGCAATGCCGCAAGACCAAGTAGCAAAAGAGTATCGCTCGTGCCCAAGGAAACGAGGCCGAAACCGACGCCGTAAAGGTTTGCCAGTTCACCGACAGGTCCGCGCAATGTGGCTGCCGCCACAAACACGATCAGCCAGGCCACCAGACCGCCTGACAAGCCCTGCAACAAGCCGAAATAGTAGAACGGCCGCGCGATAAAGCGGTCCGTGGCGCCGAGCAGACGGCTGATCTCAACCTCGGCCTGATGGGTAAGCACCTGCAACCGGATCGTGTTGAAGGTGATGGCCACCAGGCCCACACCAAGAAATGTGGCGAGCAGATTCACGCCCGTGCGACCCAGTCGCAACAGAGCCTCCAGACGCTTGGCCCAAGCCGAATCGAGCTGAACATGCTCGACGGACGGCAAGCGGCGCAATGCATTCGCCAGACCCTCCATCGCATCCGGACGGTCATCGTCCGGCGTGACCACAAAAGCGTCGGGGAACGGGTTCTTTTGCAGGGCTGCAATGACGTCCCCAAGGCCTTCTGACGTCTTCATCCGCATCAATGTTTGTTCGCTGGTGGTGAACTTGACGCTATTGACGCCGGGATATTTTTTCAGTTGGTCCTCGGTACGACTTACGGCATTGTGGTCAGCATCCAGTTTCATGAATACGGAAATCTGCGGGCTGGACGTTGTGGTTCGCGCCAATTGCAGCACGTTGCTCATCAACATCTGTCCGCAGGCTGGAAGCGCCAGCGCAATACCGATCGCAAGCAGAGACAACGTGGTGTTGAGCGGCGCCGACATCAGTCGCCGCAGAGCGGAGCCCAGCGCATCCCGGTGCTGATTGAGCCAGACACTCATGCCGCCAGCCTTCCATGGTCAAGTACGATGCGTCTGGCATTCCCTGCGCTGAACAGCGCATCGTCGTAAGTCGCGATCAATACGGTGATCCCAACCTGATGAAACTCAAGAAAAATTTTTGCCACGTCGCGCGCCGTGCCCGGGTCCAGATGCGCGGTCGGTTCGTCGGCTAAAAGCAGCTTGGGTCGATTGACCACTGCACGGGCGATGGCCAGGCGTTGCTGTTCGCCGCCGGAAAGCGAA
>JAYUGL010000211.1:0-12353 GCA_043738385.1 Sterolibacteriaceae bacterium | reverse complement strand
CTTCGATCATCAGCTTGGACCGCCCGTAGGGATTGGTGGCGCCGGTCGGAAAATCTTCGCGAATCGGTACTGAGGCGGGATCGCCATACACCGTGGCGGATGAACTGAAAATCAGGTTCTTGACGCCCGCTTCCGCCATCGCCTCGCATAGGGCAATCGCACCGCCGACATTGCAATCGTAATAGCGCAATGGCTGGGCCACCGATTCACCCACCGCCTTCAGACCGGCGAAATGAATAGCCGCACTCACCGAGCGCTCACGCAGGAGGCGTGACACCAAGGTTTTGTCGCGCACATCGCCTTCAATGAAGACTGGAGATCGTCCCACGATCCTCGTTATTCGATCCACGACATCACGCCGGCTGTTGCTGAGATTGTCGAGTATCACCACCTCATAGCCGGCCTGCATCAGGACCACGCAGGCATGGGAGCCGATGTAACCGGTGCCGCCCGTAACCAGAATCATTGCATCACTCCACTGTGACCGACTTGGCGAGATTTCTCGGTTTATCAACGTCGGTGCCCTTCACCAGGGCGGCGTGATACGCCAGCAACTGCAAGGGCACGACATGCAGGATGGGTGATAGCAAACCATAGTGCTCCGGCAACCGCAGAATATTCACACCTTCCGATTTTGTCACTTCCGAATCCGCGTCGGCGAATACATACAGCTCTCCGCCCCGCGCCTTGACCACCTCCAGATTGGATTTGAGTTTCTCCAGCAAGGCGTCGTTCGGTGCCACCGCGAACACCGGCATTTCCTTGTCCACCAAGGCCAGCGGACCATGCTTGAGTTCGCCGGCGGGATAGGCTTCAGCGTGAATGTAGGAGATTTCCTTGAGCTTCAATGCACCTTCCATCGCGATCGGGTAATGAAGACCACGTCCAAGGAACAAGGCATGATGTTTGTGGGCAAGCTGCGCGGCCCAATTCGCGATTTCGGGTTCCAGCGCCAGCACTTTTTTCAAAGCCACCGGCAAATGCCGCAAGGCTTTCAAGTGCTGTGCTTCGTCAGCGGCGGAAAGTTTTTCATGCTGCTTCGCCAGCGTCAGCGCCAACAGCGCCAGTGCGGCGAGCTGCGTGGTAAACGCCTTGGTAGAAGCGACGCCGATCTCCGGCCCGGCGCGGGTGAGAAATTTGAGCGCGCACGCGCGTATCAGCGCGGACTCCGCCACGTTGCAGATGGCCAGAATTTTCACCTGCCCACGCGATGACGCATGCTTGACGGCGGCGAGTGTGTCCGCCGTTTCACCCGACTGTGAAATAGCGACGACCAGCGTATTGGGGCTGAAGGCCGATGCGCGATAGCGATATTCACTGGCGAACTCCACGCTGCACGGAATACCGACCAGCTGCTCGATCCAGTAGCGGGCCACCATGCCGGCGTGGTAGCTGGTACCGCAGGCGAGAATCAGCACCGATCGCGTCGATTGAAACACCACCGGCGCATCAACGCCAAACAAGTTTGGCGACAGGCTCCGCGCTCCACCAATCAGTTCGAGCGTATTTGCCAAAGCCTCGGGCTGCTCGAAGATTTCCTTCTGCATGTAGTGGTGGTAAGTGCCAAGCTCGACGGCATCGGCCGAGAGCTGACTCTCTATCACCGGCCGCAGCACCGCCGTGCCATCAGGGCATACGATGCGACAGCCACCGCGGCTAATCTCGGCGACATCCCCATCCTCAAGATAGATCATGTTGCGCGTGACTTGCAGCAAAGCCGATGGGTCGGACGCGGCATAGTTCGCATCCGCGCCAACGCCCAGCAACAGTGGCGCACCCTGGCGGGCGACGACAATGCGATCTTCGCCTTCCCTGATCACCGCGATGGCATAGGCGCCGGTGAGTTGTCCGGTGGCGATGCGGACCGCGTCAAAAAGATCGGGTACGGTCTTGAGCGTCTCTTCAATCAGATGCGCGATGGACTCGGTGTCGGTGTCGGATTCGTAGACATGGCCCTTGGCAATCAGTCGCTCGCGAATCTCGGCGAAGTTCTCGATAATGCCGTTATGGACGACCGCCAGCCCGCCAGATATATGCGGATGCGCATTGCGTTCGGAGGGGGCACCGTGCGTCGCCCAGCGCGTGTGCGCGATGCCTTGCGTCGCGCTCAAACCGTCGGCCTGCGTCGCCAGTTCGGCCACGCGGCCCAGACTGCGCAGCCGATGCAGACCCGGATTCAACACCGCAAGCCCCGCCGAGTCATAGCCCCGGTATTCGAGTTTGCGCAGACCCTCGATCAGTATTGGAATGATGTTGCTATTGGAAATTGCCGCGACGATCCCGCACATGGTCAGTTTTTTAGTAATGTTTTAAGCGCGACGAGTATAGCCGATGGCTGTGACACTCACGCTGACACTCCACGCCGGGTCCTGTGGTTCGGCGCTACAATCGACAGCCCATGCCGATCTGCCGCCCACCTTATTCCCTGCTGCGTCCACTACTGTTTTCCGTCGATGCGGAAACGGCACATGCGCTCACCATTGGCAGCCTCAAGCGGCTATCCGCACTCGGCTTGCTACCCACCACGAAAATGCCGCCGTGCGAACCGGTTAACGTCATGGGCATCGCTTTCCCCAATCGGGTCGGCCTTGCCGCCGGCCTCGACAAGAACGGCGAATGCATCGATGCCTGGGGCAAGCTTGGTTTCGGCTTTGTCGAGATCGGCACCGTCACGCCGCGGCCGCAACCGGGTAATCCCAAGCCACGAATGTTCCGGCTGCCGAAACGGCAAGCCATCATCAACCGGCTCGGCTTCAACAATTACGGCGTCGACGCCTTGCTGGAAAAAGTGCGGGCGGCAAAATTTCGCTGTGTGCTCGGTATCAACATTGGCAAGAATTTTGACACGCCGATCGAGCGCGCCGCCGACGATTACCTCGCCTGCCTCGACAAGGTCTATGCGCTGGCGGGCTATGTCACCGTCAACATCTCCAGTCCCAACACCCAGAACCTGCGCCAGTTGCAGGGTGAGTCCGAAGTCGACGCGCTGCTTGGCGCGCTCAAGGCGCGGCAGACCGCGCTCGCCGATAAGTACAGTCGCTATGTGCCGCTGGTGTTGAAGATCGCGCCGGATCTCGACGAGGCGCAGATCATCAGCATCGCCGACGCGTTGCGCCGCCACCGCATTGATGGTGTGATCGCCACCAATACCACCATCGCTCGCGAAGCGGTAAAAGGCTTGCCACATGCCGAGGAAGTCGGCGGACTTTCCGGCGCACCGCTGTTCGAGAAATCCACTGCCGTGGTGCGGACGCTGGCCAAAGCCCTGGCCGATGAGTTACCCATCATCGGCGTCGGCGGCATTACCGACGGCGCCCGGGCCCGCGCCAAGCTGGAGGCCGGCGCCAGCCTGGTGCAAATTTACTCGGGGCTCATCTATCGCGGCCCGGAACTTGTCGAGGAGTGCGTGGTGGCGACAACGTCGCATTTGTGATGGCGGTCGGACAAGCCTGCGCAGTCTCCAACCAAGCCTCGACTCTTCAATAACCTGCATTGCTGTCAGGGTTGTCCGCCGTCCATGATTGGACGATAATTACAGCCTGCCAATTCGCTCCCAATGCGGGCTTCCCACCCGCACGCCATGACCAGTTCTTTATTCATCCTGCTCGGCGCGGTGCTCGTTAACAACAACGTCGCGCTGGTGCGCATCCTTGAGTTGCATGCCGCCATGGGCGTTGCCAGCACCGGACTCGACACGTTCAAGCAATGATCTCCGTCATCCTCGTCATGGCGCTCGGGCTTGTAGTCCTTGGCGCCGCGCTGGGGCTTGCCGCAGTCAGGTTGCGGGAAAAAAGCAAGCCACTGGTGGAACGGATCGACGTCCTCTGCCACAACATCCAGCTTCAGGCTCTTGGCCAACGCCACGATGGCACTGACGATCGCCGCGCTATCCGGATCGACCGAGACATCGCGGATGAAGCGCTTGTCGATCTTCAGTATGTCAATCGAGAAGCGCTTCAGATAGGCCAGCGACGAATAGCCGGTGCCAAAATCGTCCACCGCGACCTTGATGCCCTGCTGTTTCAACGCGCGCAGCGTGCCAGTGGCCAGCTCGGCATCTTCCATCAACACCGATTCGGTAATCTCGACGGTCAGAAACTCCGGCGCCAAGCCGGTTGCGGCCAGCACGCTGGAAATCTGCGCGACCAGTTGCGGCTGGGCGAACTGCACGGCGGAAACATTGACCGACAGCGTCAGCCAATCGTAGCCGGCGTCATGCAGACGCTTGATTGCACGACACGCCTGGCGCAGCACCCATTCGCCCAATCCGATGATGAGGCCGCTCTTATCCGCCAGCGGAATGAACTTGTCCGGGCCGAGTACCCCAGTTCCGGATGCTTCCAGCGCAGCAGCGCCTCGCAGCCGGCGATGCCGCTGCCATCGAGTTCGGCAATCGGCTGAAACTGGTGAAAGAGTTCATCGCGCCCCACCGCATGCCGCAGGGCCGCTTCCAGCACCACTTTGCGCGCGCTCGAATCGCCCATTTTCTTCACGTAGTATTTGTAATTTCTGCCCCACAACTCCTTTGCCAGCGACATGGCGCTGGCGGCATTTATCAGCAGGGCCTGCACCTCGTGGCCATCTTCGGGATAACGGCAAATCCCCATGCTGACCGTGAGGTAGAACTCCAGACTGTCATGTACGAATGGCGGATTGAAGGCAGCGCCAATCCGCTCGGTCAGCGCCCTGACCGCTGCCGGATCGGCGCTTTCCAGATAAATGCCGAACTCATCGCCGCGAAACCGCGCCAGCAGGCCGGCGCCTGCCACACACTGCGTCAGGCGCTTCGCCACCTGTCGCATCAACGCATCCCCGACCGCATAGCCGAATGTGTTGTTGAGGCGCATGAAGCGATCCAGGTCGATGAATAGCAGCGCCGCCGACTCCGGTTTACGGTTCAGTGCCTGCTCCACCCGCTCGCAAAAGTAGTTGCGGTTGGGCAACCCGGTCAGGTCATCGTAATAGGCGAGTCGATGCACATGCGATTCCGCCTGATCCTTCGCGCGTCGCGTCACCGCATTTTCCAGTTCGCGCTCGATCGTCAAAACCAGGCGCGGCATGTTGCCCTTTTGCACGCAGTCCCGCACCCCGGCTTGCAAGGCGGAAATCGCCATCTGTTCCGGGATGGTTCCGGAATACACAATAAAGGGAATATCCAGGCCGCTGCCTTTGAGCACACGCAGCGCATCGAGCGAACTGAACTCGGGCATCGAGTGGTCGGAGATCACCAGGTCCCAGTCCGACTCACCAAGCGCGGCCCGCATCCCGTCCGCGGACTCGACCCGCCGGTAGTTGACGCCCTTGCCGGCATCCGAAAGTTCCGCACAGAGCAGGAATGCATCGTCCTCGGAATCCTCGACGACCAGCAAATTGAGCGGCGACCGCAACATGAATCGATTCCCTCCCGAGGTACGCTACCCCATCTCGGCGTAGTTATCGGCGGGAGGCGGAAAACCTTTAGCACCGTGTAGCTTGGCCTTCAGGCCGACGACTTAAGGAAACCACGGGGCTCGGTCTTTCCAGGTGACTTGAAGACGAACGCTATCCAGTTTGAGTTTTTGGGTTGCAAGGTTTAAGCTCCAGACTTTCGTAATCCCCCGGTGTTACTTGGACGGAGATTATGGAGAGTGCTGTACTTCCGGAATCGGCCAAAACTAGATAATCTAGGCTGTTATTCCATCCGACTAGTGGCACGATGCGAAATCGATCCACTACATTCATTAGGCTGCACGAAGACATATCACATGAGCACAGACGAACCCCATCTAGTTGCGCCGCCCTTGAAAAGCGTCGTCCCACCCAGCCCGGGCGAGGTGATTACTAGCCTCGCAACCGGGACGACCTACACGATGGGCGACAGAATTGGTGAAGGTTCCTTCGGACTCGTCTTTGCATGCGCAGATGGGTGGCGCAATGACTTGGCGGTTAAGGTGATGAAGCCGGTTCGGACATACGAAGAAGTTCAAGCGGCGACAATGGCAGAGGTCCGTCGCTTATTATTCTTGCGACATCCTCACATTACGTACGTATACGACGCCTTTGAATACAGAAATACTTTCTACATAGTGACCGAGCGCTGTTACTGCCCACTCACTCAGCTTTTTAAGCTCGAAAAATATGATGGTTCCTCGTGGATAATGCCGATTGCTCGATGTCTCTTGCAGGCAGTGCACTACCTTCATGTAAATCAGTACGCACATCAGGACATTCACCTTAACAACGTATTTGCTTCATTTGCACGCGACGAAATGCGTTCCGACAATCCGGGAGCGATTCAATTCAAACTTGGCGACCTAGGTGTTAGTAAAGTGTTTGGTGAGTTGGATGCGGCCAACACGCTCGCTGAATGGATTCGTCCGCCTGAGGCTCTTGATCCAGGAGAATATGGGCCACTTGACCGTCGAATCGACATCTACCAGATGGGTTTGCTATTTCTTGAGATCATGCACGGCAAAGAACTTCGCTTCACGCGTGAAGAGATTCTCGCTGGTCGTCCTCGCGAAATGGCCCTGCAATTACCACCTCCATTAAACTTTGCACTGGAAAAAGCTTTACGGCGGCACGCCGCCTTCCGAACAAACAGCGCAGAAGAACTATGGAGAGACCTTCAATCCCCACCCGCGCTTCCTGACAACACCTCGTCAGGTACAGTGACATGACATCGTCGAATGACCGCTGCTGTTCCAAGGTGACAAATATGAAGAGCCAGTTTTTTGCCTTGCTTGTTAGTACTTTCTTTTTCGCAAGTTCTTCCTACGCCGAAACGCCCTGCGACTTCAAGGGGATCTCCGTCGGGGACAAAATGACTGCTGCTGAGATCATGACCGCGCTTGGGGTGGCAAAGTACAAAATGAACCCAAAGTTCCCCTCTTGGGAAGAGCGCCAACCAATCGTAAAAAAATATGGCTTATCGGCATCTGCTGAGCTTGCAGAGTGGGACATCGGTCCGTACTGCGATGACACCTCATGCCGAATTCCATATGGTGTTGGAGTTGGCAACGACAACACTCCAGTTAATGTCTTCATTTCGTTTCGTCAGGGTCAGGTGACTGAGATTGACGTTTCCTTCGGTGAGACGTATTGGGAAGAGATTTTGCCCCTCTTGGACAAGAAGTACGGTCCCAATTGGACGGTCGAACACGACCCTAACATGTTGATAACGGACCTTGAAACTAAGAAGTATACGAAGTTGGAACGTATTACCTTGACCAGTAAAAAGGGTGGAAAGAACCCGAAGACACACGACAATTGCCAAATATGGGCGACAAATCTTGACGTGGTCTTCCGACACCATGACCCGAGTGGGCCATTTCATTCTGTATTTGTAATCAAGCTCGTTTCGAATAACTTCTAAGAATTCATGGGCGGGAATGGGTCGATTTGAGACGTTTACTTCACTAAAACTGCGATAATCCAGTGCCTGGATTTGTCTGGTTTAGCTAGCCAATCAGGGCTCGAACACCGATCTTTTTCTACATACCCATCAGATGTACCTACCGGGCAACAAAAGCGCCAATCCTTCAATAACCTGCGTTGCAATCAGGGTTGTCCGCCACCCCTGATTGGGCGATAATTACTTAATGCAATTTCGCTCCTGATGCGGGTTTTCGACCCGCACCCCATGACCAGCTATTTGTTCATTCTGCTCGGCGCGGTGCTCGTTAACAACGTCACGCTGGTGCGCTTCCTTGAGCTGTGTGCCGCCATGGACGTTGCCAGCACCGGACTCGACACGTTCAAGCAATGATCTCCGTCATCCTCGTCATGGCGCTCGGGCTTGTCGTCCTTGGCGCCGCGCTGGGGCTTGCCGCCATCAGGTCGCGGGAAAAAAGCAAGCCGTTGGTGGAGCGGATCGACGCCATCCTGCCGCAGACTCAGTGCGAGAAATGCGGCTACCCCGGATGCAAACCGTATGCCACCGCAATCGCCGCTGGCGAAGCCGACATCAACCAGTGTCCGCCCGGTGGCGCCGAAGGTATCCGCCAACTGGCCAGGCTGCTCGGCCGCGAAGCCAAGCCCCTCTCCGCCGCACACGGCGTGGAGAAACCGAAGAGCCTGGCGGTCATCGACGAGAACCTCTGCATCGGCTGCACCTTGTGCATCCAGGCCTGCCCGGTGGATGCCATCATCGGCGCCAGCAAGCAGATGCACACCGTCATGCCCGAGCTGTGCACCGGCTGCGACCTGTGCGTCGCGCCCTGCCCGGTGGATTGCATTGCCATGGTCCCGGTGGCGGATAGCGTGGCCGCCACGAACTGGAGCTACCCGGTATTCTGGGCGCGTCCCGCCGGAATGACGCCGACGGCCCGCGCCGCACGCGATCGTCATGAGTTCCACCTGCTGCGTGCGGAGCGCGATCTACAGGAACGCGCCGCGCGAATGGCGGCCAAAACTGCGGCAGGGCTGGAGGAGGCTGCGACGACGGCGGATACCGCACCGGATTCGAAGAGTGCCTTGATCGCTGCCGCCATGGAACGGGCGCGGGCGCAACGGGCCGCGGTTGAACCACTCAATACCGCCGCGTTGACGCCGCAACAGCAAGAGCAGATCGCCCAAATCGAGGCACGTCGCGCACGTTTGCGCGAGAGCGCTTCGTCTCCGGCTTCGCGAACCGCTGATGATAAAGGCATGGATGCGGCCCGCCCCTCGACCCCACGGTCACGTGAATGAATCCCGCCAAGCGTTCGCAAATATTCGCCCGACTCGCTGCCGCTGAAGCATTGCCCATGACCGAGCTCGAATACAGGACGCCCTATCAACTGCTGGTTGCCGTGGTGCTGTCGGCGCAGGCAACCGACAAGGGCGTCAATCGCGCGACGCGGCCGCTTTTTCATGATTACCCGACGCCACAGGCCATTGCCGCGCTGGGTGAAGAGAAGCTAATGAACTACATCCAAACCATCGGCCTTTACAAGACCAAGGCAAAGAATGTGATCGGTCTGTCGCGCATCCTGATCGAACAACACGACAGCCAGGTTCCGCATGATAGAGAAGCGCTCGAAGCCCTGCCCGGCGTCGGCCGCAAGACCGCCAACGTGATTCTCAATACCGTGTTCGGCGAGCCCACCATCGCGGTCGATACGCATATTTTCCGCCTTGCCAATCGCACCGGACTCGCGCCCGGCAAGGATGTCCGCAAAGTGGAAGACAAGCTGATCAAGTTCGTCCCGCCCGAGTACCGGCTGCATGCGCATCACTGGCTGATCCTGCACGGCCGGTATGTGTGCAAGGCGCGCAAGCCGGAATGCTATCGATGCATCATTAACGACCTGTGCGAATACAAAAGAAAAACGCTGGAATGAGGCAGTGCAAATGGGTGACCCGCCATGTTCAACCCCACTAGAGACCAGGCCCGCCAGTTCCTGATCGACGCCTGGCGCAAGCGACGCGACAAGCTGCCGGCGACCCCGCTGGAAACGATTGCCGCCGATATCGCCGAACTGCATCCGGAATATCAGTCGTTGCTGACCAGCGGCAACGATGCTCTGGAAAAGGAATGGACGCCGCAACAGGGCGAGACCAACCCGTTCCTGCATCTTTCGTTGCATCTGGCGATTTCAGAGCAACTCTCCATCGATCAGCCGCCCGGTATCCGCGCCGCCTTCGACGCCATGCTTGCTCGTCACGGCGATCGGCACCGCGCCCTGCACGCCATTCTCGATTGTCTCAGCGAAACCATCTGGCGCGCCCAACGCGACCGGAGCACGCCCGACGGCGAAGCCTATCTGGCGTGCATCCAGCGGGCCGTATAATTGGCGGCAGTTCATCCAAAGGATTTCACCATGCGCCGTTTTGAAGGCACCACCAGTTACGTTGCCACCCCGGATCTGACGCTCGCGGTCAATGCCGCCATTACCCTGCAACGGCCGCTGCTGATCAAGGGGGAACCAGGCACCGGCAAAACCATGCTGGCGGAGGAAGTGGCGGCGGCGCTCGGGTTACCGCTGTTGCAGTGGCACGTCAAATCCACCACCAAGGCCCAGCAGGGGCTATACGAGTACGATGCGGTATCGCGCCTGCGTGATTCGCAACTCGGTGAAGGCAGGGTCCACGACATCTCCAACTACATCGTCAAGGGCACGCTGTGGCAGGCGCTTGAGTCGGATACACCGACGGTGCTGCTGATCGACGAGATCGACAAGGCCGATATCGAATTCCCCAACGATCTGCTGCGCGAATTGGATCGCATGGAGTTCTTTGTCTATGAAACCCAGCAGCTGATCAAGGCCAGGCATCGCCCGCTGGTGTTTATCACTTCCAACAACGAAAAGGAACTGCCGGATGCTTTTCTGCGCCGCTGTTTCTTTCACTACATAAAATTTCCGGACAAGGAGACGATGCAGCAGATTGTCGATGTCCACTTCCCCGACCTTAAGAAGAATTTGCTGCGCGAAGCGCTTGAGGTATTTTTCGAGTTGCGCCAGATTCCTGGTCTGAAGAAAAAGCCCTCCACTTCGGAGTTGCTCGACTGGCTTAAGTTGCTGATGGCCGAGGATATTCCGCCGGAAGCGCTGCGCTCCAAGGACCACAAGGTGTCGGTGCCGCCGCTGCACGGTGCGCTGCTGAAGAACGAACAGGACGTGCACTTGTTCGAGCGGCTGGTGTTCATGGCGAAGCAGAATCGCTGAGCGAGCCGCGCGATGCTGATCGACTTCTTCCTCCACCTCAAGGGCAGGAAGCTTCCCGTCTCCACCAGGGAGTTCCTGACGCTGCTGGAAGCGATGCAGGAGCGCCTGGCCGGGCACAGCATCGACGATTTTTATTATCTATCGCGCACCTGTCTGGTCAAGGATGAGGCCAACTACGACAAGTTCGATCAGGCCTTCGGCGAGTATTTCAAAGGCGTTGAGGCCATTCCCGGACTCGATGCGGCAATCCCGGAAGAATGGCTGAAGTTCATGCTGAAGAAACACATCTCCCCGGCAGACAAGGCCAAGCTGGAAAAGCTTGGTTGGGACAAGCTGATGGAGGAATTCCAGAAGCGCCTGAAAGAACAGAAAGAGCGGCACGCCGGCGGCAGCAAGTGGATCGGCACTGGCGGCTCCAGCCCGTTCGGAAATGGCGGCACGCACCCGGAAGGGATACGCGTTGGTGGTGAGTCGGCGGGCAATCGAACCGCAGTCAAGGTGTGGCAAAACCGTGAATACAAGAATCTCGATGACGCCGTGGAACTCGGCACACGCAACATCAAGGTGGCCTTGCGCCGGCTGCGCCGCTTCGCGCGCGAAGGCGCCCACGAAGAACTGGATCTGGACGGTACCATCAGCGGCACGGCGCGCAATGCCGGCTGGCTCGACATCAAGATGCGACCCGAGCGCCACAATAAGGTGAAGGTGCTGTTATTTCTCGACATCGGCGGTTCGATGGACGACCACATCAAGGTCTGCGAGGAAATGTTCTCGGCGGCAAAAAGCGAATTCAAGCATCTCGAATACTTCTACTTCCACAACTGTCTTTACGACTATGTATGGAAGGACAACCGGCGCCGCACCAGTGAGAAGATGCCGGTCTACGATGTCATCCACAAATACGGCCCCGATTACAAACTGATCTTTGTCGGCGACGCCACCATGAGTACGCACGAAATCCTCCATCCCGGTGGATCGGTGGAGTACATGAACGCAGAGCCGGGCGCAGTCTGGATGCAACGCATGCTCGAGGCCTGGCCCCATGCCGCATGGCTCAACCCGGAGCCGGAGCGTTTTTGGGATTACCGCCAGTCGATCAGCGTCATGCGCACACTCATGGGCAACCGGATGTTCTCGCTCACGCTGCAAGGTCTGGAACAGGCCATGCGCCAGTTAAACAAGTAGGAGGCACAATGCACCACCGCACTCTGCTTAAGACGTTGGCCGCAGCCGGCCTGCTACAGGGCGCCGGGATTTCCGGCCTGATTCGCGAAGCGCTGGCCAATAGCAGCGACCCGATACAGGCAGGACTACGCAAACTGACCGGCGAGGTCACGATAAACGGTCGTGCGGCGCACGAAGACATGCGAATTGCGCCGGGTGATACCGTGATAACCGGCCCGGGCGCCGAAGCCGTCTATGTCATCGGCCAGGATGCGTTTCTGCAACGCGCCGATACTGAAGTTATCTTTGGGGAGGACGCCGCCGCTTTCTTCCGCATAGTCACTGGGCGATTGCTTTCGGTGTTCGGCCATGGCGCGAAGCGCCTGATGATTCCGACCGCCGCCATCGGCATTCGCGGCACTGGGTGCTACATCGAAGCCGAGGAGAGCCGAGCCTACTTCTGCCTCTGCTACGGTGAGGCCGAAATCACGCCAACCGCAGCACCCCAGGAACGGGAAGTGATACACACCGAGCACCATGACCACCCGCTCTACATCAACG
>JAYUGL010000210.1:0-29261 GCA_043738385.1 Sterolibacteriaceae bacterium | reverse complement strand
TTTCTCGAGTTGATGAACCGCCGTCTGTACCAGGCGAATGCCGCTCATTCCAAGCGGATGGCCCAGCGCGATTGCACCTCCGTTGGGATTCACATGATCGGCGGTATCGGACAGCCCCAGCTGGCGCAAGACCGCCAGGCTTTGTGCGGCAAACGCCTCGTTGATCTCGATGGTGTCGAAATCCGACAAGGAAAGATTCAACTGCCCGAGCAGTTTGCGCGTGGCGGGTACCGGCCCGATACCCATGACCTTTGGCTCCACGCCGGCAGTCGCCATGCCAAGGAAACGCGCCCTCGCCTTCAAGCCGTAGCGCTTGACCGCCGCGCCACTGGCGATGATCAAAGCTGCGGCACCATCGTTTATCCCTGACGCGTTACCCGCTGTAATTGTTCCATCCGGCGGAAACATGCACTTGAGTTTGGCGAGACTCTCAAGGGAAGTGTCCTTGCGTGGATGTTCATCGTGGCTCACGACGGTCTCAACGCCCTTCTTCGCCCCCAAGGTAACCGGAATGATTTCCTCGGCGAAGAAACCACGCTCCTGGGCCAGCACTGCACGTTGATGGCTGCGCAAGGCGAATGCGTCCTGATCAGCACGACTGATGCCATAAAGGCTGGCGAGGTTTTCCGCCGTTTGCGGCATGGTATCGACCCCGACCATCGATTGCAGTTTCGGATTGATGAAGCGCCATCCCATCGTGGTGTCCTGCAGTGATTGCGCGCGACCGAATGCGCTTTCAGCCTTGCCCATCACGTAAGGGGCCCGTGTCATCGACTCAACGCCACCGGCAATCGCCAGTTCGATTTCACCAACACACACTGCACGCGCGGCGCTGCCTATCGCGTCAGCGCCGGAACCGCAAAGCCGATTGATGGTTGCACCAGGCACCGTGTGAGGCAAGCCCGCCAACAGCAACGCCATGCGCGCAACATTGCGATTGTCTTCGCCGGATTGGTTGGCACAACCGTAAAGCACATCGTCAATTGCGTCGGCATGAAGCCCGCTGTTACGCTCAAGGAGCGCGCGTATCGGTATGGCCGCCAGATCATCGGTACGAATCCCGGCCAGTGACCCGCCATATCTGCCAATCGGAGTACGAATGGCGTCACAGATGAACGCATCGGAAATTTTCAATTCATACCCCTTAGTGGCTACTCACCAATTTGTTTCCAGCGGATTATATACAGGTTCCCAAACTCGACTAACAGAGGTGATGCCGCGAAATAGGTCTGCGTGTCCGCGTGTTGTACTGACATATCTGCCGACGCGGCCGAGGAAGTCGCTGGTGCGACGAGCAACACTTTTCAGCGAAAACGCTTGCTAACGCTATGCGGCAGCCTTGATATGCACACACTACCGTATGTACATCCACCTAGGATGTTGCCATGAACACCCTGACCACCCGCGTTTTCATGAACGGCAACAGCTAGGCTGTTCGCATTCCCGCTGAATTGCGGATCACTACCGACCGTGTGCAAATCTCTCGTAATGAACAAGGCGATCTTGTTATCCATCCTCTGCGCCCCAACGCGGGGCGTCGCTGCTACAGGCATTGCGAGGCTTCGACGACGAATTCGCTGACGCGTTGACAAATGATCAGAACGCACCGCTACCCATGCAGGATCGGGATACTCTGTAAGGTATCTGCTCGACACCAACATCCTGATTTACCTGATCAAGCACCACCCGCCCAGCGTTGTCGGGCGAGTTGATGCGCTAGCCGAGGAAGACATCCTCTGTATGTCTTTCGTGACTTATGCGGAACTCCTTAAGGGCGCGGAGCGCAGCCCCCGCAAGGCAGATGTGCTATCGCGGCTGGACGGTCTGACGCGGCAAGTGCCGGTGTTATACCCAATGACTCGGGCTATCTGCCGCCACTATGCCGAACACTTCACCCGTCTTAAGGATGTTGGCACTCCCATCGGTGCCAACGACCTGTGGATTGCCTGCCACGCCCTGGCCGAGGACGCCACACTGGTCACGCACAACACCCGCGAGTTTCTACGTATCGCAGGGCTGCGGGTGGTGGATTGGGCGATTTGACCAACGTGGCATGTATCAGGTTTGGGTTTGCCCCGTTCGATACGGAGAACAGAACAAGGCCGGCCTCAAATATGAAGTGCAACATCTACCGGGAGGTAATGTGTTGCGATGGAAACGAACCACGAACAGCTGAGCTGTGAAGAACGCACGATGATTCAATTGAGTCTTGAGCAGGGTTGCACGCTTCGGGCAATTGCCCGCAGCGTGCATCGCGCGCCGAGTTCGATCAGTCGTGAGCTGGCGCGCAACGGTTGGAGCAACCCAGCCGCCGCGCCAAAGAAGCGAGGGCGGCTATCGCGCCTCGCTCGCGCAGCAGCGCGCCGATGCGCGGGCGCGAACGGCGAGATGCCCCGCACGCCTGGCGCAGGATGGCCCGCTGTGGGGCCATGTCGAGCGCCTGCTGCGGGGCTGCCATTCGCCCGAACAGATCGCAGGCATACTGCGCCGGATGCACGCGGACCAACCGAACCTCCAGGTCAGCCACGAGACCCTCTACACTGCACTGCGCTTTACGCCATGCCGCGCGGCGCGTTGCGCACCGAGTTGATCGCCTGCCTGCACCAAGCGCGCAAGCGTCGCCGGCCGCGCGCCCGGGGCGAAGATCGCCGGGGCACGATCCCCCATATGACCAGCATCCATCAGCGCCCACCGGAGATCGACGAACGCGTCATTCCCGGCCACTGGGAGGGCGATCTGATCAAGGGCGCCCGTAACGCGTCGGCCATTGGCACCCTGGTTGAACGAACCACGCTGTTCGTAACCTTGGCCAAGATGAACAACGCGAGTGCCGACGCGGCCGTCGTGGGCTTTGGCACTGTCCTCAACCGTATTGACACGCAACGACGCCTTTCCCTGACTTACGATCAAGGGCGCGAGATGGCCCAGCATGCGCGGCTTGCCGAAATCACTGGCGTCGCCGTCTGCTTCGCCGATCCCCACAGCCCTTGGCAGCGCGGTATCAACGAGAACACCAACGGACTGCTCCGTCAGTCTTTCCCCAAGGGCACCGACCTCTCGGGCTTCTCTCAAGCCGAACTCGATGCCGTTGCCTGGCAACTCAATACCCGCCCGCGCAAGAGCCTCGACTGGAAGTGTCCCGCCGAACTGTTTATGCCTGGGGCCTTAAACTTCTTTCAGCATCATCATCAACTCGTTGCACTACAGACTTGAGTCCGCCAAGCGCTTCGACAATCGCGAGGATGGTGGCGTCGTCCTTGCCCAGCACCAAGCGTACATCAGTGCCGGGCTTCAAGCCCCGCTGCTCAACCACGGACGCCATGTCCTTGATGTTTGTGCGCAGCCCCGTGGCGTATGAGAGAAAACCAGGTCGGTACTGGATCTCGGTATAGGCTTGGCGAAATGGTTTCTGGTTGGTGAGCCGTGCGGCCGGCATGCCTTTGCTCAGCAACAGACGACTGACTCGGCGCGCCAAGCGGGAGGTGCCGTTGCCATTGGAGACTTCCAGGCGGAATGTCTTCACCGCAAGCTGGCCGCTATGGTCCTCGCGAGCTTCTCCCGCTCGCGGCAACGCCGAAGCCTTTTCGGCAGGCATGCGTACTTCAAAGACATTGGGCGCCAGCTGAACCATTTCCATGCGGCTTTGAACCGACGTGGACAGCTCAATGCGTTCCGGCGTCCGCATTGCCGCAGCGGGAGGCAATGTTGCGCTATTCGCCCCGGCCAGCTTGGTCGTCCCAGGCGACCCACTATTCGTTGGTTTGGCCGGCGCCGCCGCGACCCAGGCCTCCCCCGCCGCAGTTTGCCGGGTAGCCGACGGGTCGGCGGTTTTCTCGCCCAACCGCTTCATCGCGATCTCGATGTTGTCCCGCACCCGCCGATTATCAGGGTCGAGGCCGGACGCCAGCTTGAGGACCGTCAACGCTTCCGCGTTCTTGCCCTCCAACAGATAGGTGTAGCCGAGGTTGTTGTAGATGTACGCAGCGGCCGGGGTTATCGCCATTGCGCTTCTCAACTCGATGGAAGCCTCCGCATAATTGCCCTGGCTGGCGTAAATGATGCCCAGTCCGTTATGGGCATCTGCGTTGTCGGGTTTCGCTGCCAACGACTTCCGATAGGCCTCGATTGCGGTGTCGTACTGCTTCCTGTCCTGATAGTAACGCCCTATCTGGTAGTTGGCGGACGCAGTGGCCATGCTGTGGATCACGTTGGTGACCGGTGCGACAGCCAGTGGCTTGGGAGTTGCGCGGTCCACCGAGGCGCAGCCGGTGGCAAGCGCCAGGCCACAAGCTACCGCAAGCGTGTTTTTCCGAAATGCAAACATGTTGTCTCTCCTAAAAGCTTTGCCCGGTCATTGCGGGCATCAGGACCTTGATGATGCGGATGAACGCGGGACCCAGCAGCACCAGCAACAATGACGGGAAGATGCAGAAAATGAGCGGAAACAGGAGCTTCAAGGCTATCTTGGCCGCGGCCTCTTCCGCCCGCAAGCGGCGGCGGGTGCGCAAGGTGTCGGCATGGACGCGCAACGACTCGGCGATATCGGTGCCGAAGCGATCGGCCTGGACCAGCATGGCGACCAGACTTGAGATTTCCTCGACGCCGGTGCGCAGCGCCAAATTGCGCAACGCCTGCTGCCGGCTGGCGCCGGCACGCAGTTCCAGGCCGACCAGGTTCAGTTCGTCAGCGAGCGCCGCGCTCCTGAGCCGCATCTCCTCACCGGCACGAGAAATCGCCGCGTCGAGGCCCAAACCTGCTTCCACGCAGACGATGATCAGGTCTATCGCGTCGGGGAAGGCCTCGAACAGGTCGCGCTGGCGCAGCACAATTTTTCGCCACAGGACAAAGTTCGGCAGGTAGTAGCCGAGGCCGGCCAGCAACAGCAACAAGAATATGGTCACGCCGCCACCCAGGGGCAGTGTTCGTATCCCTGCATAGGCCATGTACAGACCGGGGATCGCAAACGCGAGGATGGTCTTGGACGCAAAGTAAAGGGCCGGCGCTGATGGATGCCGCAAACCCGCATTCATGAAACGGGTGCGCAGGCCTGACGCTTCCCAGCCCTTTTCCGCCACTGCCAGCCTTGCCACCGGCTTGGCCAGTTTGACGAGCTTCTGCTGCCAAACGCTGCCGCTGGCGGCCGGGGCAACGGACGGCCCCGCGGCGATGGCCTCAAGCCGCGCCCGGATCTGGCGCGGTGCAAACAAACTGATCGCGCCAAAGACGGCGCCGGATGCCACAAGGAAGATTAGAGATAGATAAATTATCTGCTGAGTATTCATGCTTGCTCCTTCATGCGGAGGCGGCTCGGCCGCTTTTTACTAAACGCGAATTTTCACGATTCGCCACATGGCGAAAATACCGAACGCCATCATTACCACCGTGGTTTGCAACATCTTCAAGCCCGTCTCATCGGTCCACAGAATTTCCATGAAGCCGGGATTGACGAGGTTGATCATGAAGGCTGTGCCTATCGGCAGGAGCGTCAGTATCCAGGCCGACAGGCGTCCTTCGGTGGAGAGTACGCGGATGGTGCCGAGCAACTTGAAGCGGGCCCGCATCAAGGCGCTAATGTTGCCCAGCAGTTCGGCCAGGTTGCCGCCCGTTTCCCGCTGAATCATTACCGCAATCACGAAATAGCGCAGGTCGGTGCTGGGAACCCGCGTCGCCAGGTTCAGCATGGCATCCTTGACGCTGATGCCGTAGTTGACCTCCTCGAAAGTGGTGCGGAACTCGCTGCCAATCGGGTTCGGGGACTCCTCGGCAACCATCTGCAAGGCACCCGGAAAAGCGTGCCCGGCGCGCATGGCACGGCTGATCAAATCCAGCGCTTCGGGAAGCTGCTGATCAAAGTTATGCAGCCTCTGGCGGCGGCAGTGAAGAATCCACAACAGCGGCAGCGCAGCGGCCGCCCCAGCCACTGCCGGTGGAAGCCACCACATGGACAAATGCAGGGACGTCATCGCCACAAAGCCGATGACACCAAAAGCGGCACTCATACCGAAGACGCGGGCGACGGTCCACGAGGATCCCGACTGCATGAGCAGCAGGTCCAACTGGTGCACCCGCGGAACATGCAGCAGCAGTCGCGCCATGGCGGGCATCTGGCTCAGACTGCGCTCCTTGAACAGCGCACCGTGTGCATCGCCATGGTCGCCCGCCGACAAGGCGCGCAAGCGTCGCCCGATCGTCCTGGCCTCCGGCCCCTGATAGCTGTTCCACATCAGGAGGCCACCCTCGAGCAGCAACACGACGGCGATGAAACCGCTAACGAGGAACATATAAAATAGAGTGTCCATGATGTCCCGCTACTCGTAGGTTTTGGACGGATCGAACAACTCATCGCCTATCGACACACCATACGCGCGCAAGCGTTCGACGAACCTGGGGCGGATACCGGTGGCGCGGAAATGTCCCTGTACAGCACCGTCGGCGGCCACCCCGGTCTGTTTGAAGGCGAAGATTTCCTGCATGGTGATCATCTCGCCCTCCATGCCGGTGACCTCCTGGATGCTGACCATCTTGCGCTTGCCATCGGTGAGCCGGCTGATCTGCAGCACCACGGTGATAGCCGAACTGATCTGCTGGCGCATGGTCTTGGCCGGCAGGGATACACCGGCCATGTCGATCATGGTTTCCAGCCGCGACAGGGCGTCGCGCGGTGTATTGGCGTGCACCGTGGACATCGATCCTTCGTGCCCGGTATTCATGGCCTGCAGCATGTCCAGCGCCTCTGCGCCACGTACTTCGCCCAGCACAATGCGGTCCGGTCGCATGCGCAGGCTGTTCCTGAGCAGGGCTCTTTGGTTGACCTCGCCCTTGCCTTCGATATTGGCGGGACGCGTCTCGAGGCGCACCACATGCGGCTGCTGCAGCTTTAATTCCGCAGCGTCTTCGATGGTGACGATGCGCTCTGTCGTCGGGATGAAACCCGATAGCACGTTGAGCGTCGTGGTTTTGCCGCTGCCAGTGCCGCCGGAAATCAGGATATTGAGCTTTCCCCGCACCATGCCGCCAAGCAGCTCGGCCATCTCCGGCGTCATGGTCTTGAGGCGGACCAGGTCTTCAGTCTTGAGCGGGACCACGTCGAAGCGACGGATGGAGAGCAGCGGACCGTCGAGAGCCAGCGGCGGGATGATCGCATTGACCCGCGAGCCATCGGGCAGCCGGGCGTCGACCATCGGACTCGATTCGTCGATGCGCCGTCCGACGCGGGAGACGATCTTGTCGATGGTCTTCAAAAGGTGGGCATTGTCGGCGAAGCGCGTGCTGGTCAACTCCAGCTTGCCGCGCCGCTCGACGAAGACCTGACGGTAGGTATTGACCAGGATGTCGGAAATGCTCGGGTCGGCGAGCAGCGGCTCGAGCGGACCCAGGCCCATGACTTCATGCTCAACGTCCTGGACGATTTGCTTGCGCTCCGTCGCATTGATGGCGATGGACCCCTCGCCCAGCAGCCGTTCCACCAGTGCCCGTATTTCATCGCGCAGCCGTTCCTGCGGCAGGCTTGCCATGACCTCGAGATCGAGACGGTCCAGCAGCTTGCGGTGAATCGAGGTCTTGAGTGCATGGTAGGCGGCACCATCGTGAAAGCTCGGTTGTTGGCTGCCATTGGCGATGACCTCAGGTGGCAATTTTTCTTCCTGGAGGTACTGTCTGAGTGACAGGATTTCTTCCTGGACTTGCTGACTGCGTGACATGGTTTTTTCCTTTTAACGTAAGAGATTCTTCTCGGTTCACGCCGTTCGCGCCAGCACTCCGCGCAGCCAGCCGCTGCTCGGCTTGATGCCACACATGGCCTGCGCCACTTCTTGCAAGGGTTTGGCGATCGGATCGCGCGGTGCCAGCCGCAGCAGGGGGGTGCCGTGATTGATCGATGCGGTCACCGCGGCATGGCTGTTGGGCACCGTCTTGAAGACCGAGACGCCAAGCGTGTGCTCGATATCCGCAAGCGTGATCTCACCACCTTTTTCATGGCGGTTTACGATCAGCTTTATCTTGCTGCTGGGATAGCCAAGCGAGCGGAACATGACGATCAGGCGCTTGGTGTCGCGGATGAAGGGCAGCGCCATCTGTAGCACCAGAAAGATGGTGTCGGCCTGATCGAGCGCCTTGAGCGAAACGGCATCGAGGTTGCGGCTGATATCGAGAAGAACAAAGTCATAATGGTTGACGGCCACATTGAGCAGCCGCTCGACGCTTTCCGGTTTCACGTCGATGCTCTTCTCCGGGTTCTCGGGGGCGGCCAGCACGCTGAAATTGGGTAGCACCTGGACAGCGCTCGATTCGAGAAAGGCGCCGTCGAGACGGTGAATTTGACGCGCCACATCGGCCACCGTGGAGGACGGCACGGCATCGGAAATGTAATGCAGGGCTTCGCCGAAATTCAGATTGAGGTCGATCAGCGCCACGCGCTTGTCCTGGTCTTTGGCCATGGCATAGCCAAGGTTGGCGGCAAGGAAAGTGGCCCCGCTACCGCCTTTGCAGCCCATGAAGGCGAAAATCTTGCCCTTGGTCCGCGGCGCTGTGGCGAAAGACACCCGCTGTCCGATACGTCCCAGCGCGTGCTGCAAGGCTTCCCGGGGAACCGGTGAAGGCAGCACTTCGCGCACCCCGATGCGCATGGCTTCGATCAGGAACTCCGGCGTAGGCGCGGGTGAGAGCAGGATCACGCTCATCGCCGGGAAGCGCACCGTGACTGACGCCAGCGCGCGCAGGTCGGGCGTCGCCGTGTTGCCCAGATCCACGATGAGCAGATCGGGATGCTCCTGTTCTACCAAGGGTGCGGTGCGCCCCAGCGCACCCTCGAACAGTTGCAGCCTGAGAGAGCTGTCGATGCTGACGATGACGGCTTGCACCTGCTTTAGTGTTTCCGGGTCCGGGGATAAAACGGCGATTTTCATGTTCACTCCTTGTTTCGGAATCTGTGGCGTTTCCGGGTCCCGGGATAAGGCGACGACTTTCATGTTCACTCCTTGTTTCAGAATCTGAATGGGCTCAGCATGATGGGCTCATCACGATGGGTTCATCACGAGCATTCGGGATTGGCGTCCGGCGCGATGGTGCTGCGCATGCTTTCCCTCGGTAGCGTCGTGGTAAAGGGCGGCATGGAGATGTTGAGACTGGCAACCGGGATCAACGGCCGGAAGTTGATCCCGGTGACCCCGACTTGCACCTGCTCGCAGGTATTGACGTTGCAGCCGGCAGGCAGGTAGGAAATCGAGATATTGGCCGTGGTCAGGTAGGGCATCAACAGTTGCATCTTGGAAACGATCGTCGCCTGCGAGCTGGGATCGCACACCACTGCCACGCGCGCGCCAAACCGGGTGGCCTCTGCCGCGGAATTGAAGGCGAACAAAATGCGGCCAAATTCCATGATGGCGATCAACAGGGCGAAGAAGATGATGGCAACCAGCGCAAATTCGACGGTGAACGCGCCGCGCTGGCGCGCCGCCTTTGGCCGCGCCGGCGCGCGCGTCTGAGTCTGAGAGAACTGTTTGGTAGCCATGGTTATATGTCCTGCCGCATGGTGACACCGATGCCGGTGTTGGTCGCCGTGGAACCGAAGTTCATGTCCGGAACAAAATACTTGGCCAGTGACAGGAACGGGTAGGCGGTAATGCGCACCGTCACCAGGTTGACGACGCCGCTACAGCTGCCGGCGTAACAACTCGGCACGGAGGCATGCAATTGACCGGGACAGAGGCTGGCATCGATCGCATCGCAGACATCGACCATGGCCGTGGTCAGGCCTGGCGCCAGCGCCGGTCCGCTGCAGTCGAGACTGCCATGTACGGCCAGGCACTTGGCCTGGGCGATGGCCGGCAGGTCGCCGGCATTATGCGAAGACAGGTGCCGCGCCGCGGTCCGCGCGGCCTTGGACAGGGTGTCGTAGCTGTAGGCGGCGCGGCTGAGCTCGGTGATGCCGAACAGCATGAACAGCATCGGTATCGCCAGCAGGGCCAGTTCCACGGCCGCCACACCCGATTGTTTGCGCTTGGGGTTCATGCTTGCGCTCCTCATCTCACCAGCGCCGGAACCAAAGGCCCCGCAGTGCCCGGCCCCGAGGGCAGTCCGGTGGTAACGCAAGGGCTGCCGGGGGTGTTGGAAAGACCGATGTATTCCATATAGACCACGTCGCCCGGGGCGCTGATCGGATGCAGCATCAGCACGCAGGCCCAGGCCAGGATGGGCACCGTCTGCGACCCGGCATACAGGCTACAGTCCACAATCGGCGCGACAGCCAGGCGCCGGCTGGCGCCACTGCTCGCCAATTGCCCGCCTGGCCCGTGGCTGGCGACATTGAACGAATTGTTGATCGACAGGCCGGTGAGGGTATTCCCCGCGGGCACCGTGTCCGTCGTATTGCCGTAGGAGGCATAGGCCGTGCGCTTGGTTTTGAAGTTCGTTGCACCGGTGAGTGGATCAGGAGGCCCAGCGTAGGCGTTGAACTGCGACGGCCAGTTGGTCGGCGTGTAGGAATAACCGGTATAGTCGGGCGGCGCGGTGGCGAGGCTCGGGTTGCCGCCCCCACCCTTGTACAGCCCGAAACGGGAATCCCACGCGGTCGCGGCGGACTGCGCGACGCCGGTCTGCCCCACCGGGGTGGGGACGTTGGTATTGCACAGTCCTGCGCCTTGCAGCAGTCCGCCGAGCTCGGCCGCACCGCCCGCCGGCGGGGTGAAATCGATCCAGTTGAAGTTGCCGGTTGAGCCCCCGCCCGCCTGGAACCTGCCGTCATACCATTGGCCGGGGCAATGGCCGTAAGCACTCGGGGCGGTGGGCTGGCCGCCCGCGATCAGGGGGGGACAGGACGCCGGCGGGCTCTTCTTGCACATCCCGAGCGGAAGGCCGCAGGCCGTCTGGCCAGGTGCCAGGGCCGCCACGGCATGCGCGCCCACGCTCTGCGGGCCGAAGACCCCCACCGCGGCGATGAATTTCATGCCGATACCGGACTGCGCCCGCTCGCATTTTGCATATTTCATGGCGAGCACCTGGGCCGGACCGGAGGCTTCGACGGCGCTCCGGGTCTGATAAGGGCCCGCGAGCGTCGCGCTGAAGGTGACATCAGCGGGGACGAGGGCGACCGCCTGGCTTTGAAAATTCGCCTTGTTGACATTGCCGACAGTGATCCCGGCATTTTCGGCGATCTGCAACTGGTTGCCACTGATGCCGGTCAACTCTTTGGCGGATGCCAGCGCGCAGGCATCCATGGCGTTCTGCATCTCGGCCTTGACGACGAACAAGTGGCCCAGATCGACCGCGAGACCGATGAAGCCGATCAGGACAAAGATGGCCAATCCGACAATAATCGCGACCACCCCCTGCTGCCGCTGCCTCGATGGTTTGCACTGATTCATGGCTAAGCCTCCGCTGATGCCGCGCGTCGTCTGTCTACTTGCCGCCGAGGCCGCCGCCGATATTGATTACAGTGGTTGTCGGCGGCGGCGCCCTGAAACTATCCAGATAACGGTCCATGGTCTCCTTGGCCGCCCTGCCGTCCATGCCGGTTAGCTGCTCCGGGCTATGCGCCGGTTGCTGGCTGAATGCCTGCGCGACCTTGGCGCTGGTGACGGCCTCGCCGTAGTGCTGATCGACATTGGGTGACAGGCTGGCGCAGCCCGCCATCACGCCGAAACCGAGGATCATTGCGGTGGTATTGATGTTCATGGTGTTCTCCTCACTTGACTTCAAAGCCGCCCTTGTCCTGCGGCGGGTTCATGGGCTTGGGCTCCGGCTTCGGCTCATTGGCCGAGCCTTCCATCTTGCCGCCGAGGAAAAACTCGCTGCGCGTCGGCGGGTTGAAACTGTCGGTCGGCAGCGTGGCGTCGGGCGGCAGCGCCTTCACCAGGTGCGGCGTGATCAGGAACACCAGCTCCGTCTTGTCGTTCTGGTATTCACTGGAACGGAACAATGCGCCGAGTATCGGCACCTCGCCGAGGATGGGGAAGCGCTTGACCGTTTGGGTGACGTTGTTCTTGATCAGTCCGGCGATGGCGAAGCTTTGGCCGTCATAGAGCTGGACCGTGGTCTGCGCCTTGCGGGTGGTGAAGGACGGCAGCACCGCTGTGACGCCATTGACGGTGGTGAACGGCGTCCCAACCTGGGAAAGTTCCGAAACTTCCGGTGCCACTTTCAGATTGATGAGCCCGCCGTCCAGCACCGTAGGGGTGAACTTGAGCCCGACGCCGAACTCCTTCTCCTCCAGCGTGACCGTCGTCCCCCCCGTGGCGTTGTTCGCGCCCGCGACCGGGATGAAGATCTTGCCGCCGGCGAGGAAGCTGCCTTCCTGACCGCTGATGGCGACGATGTTGGGCTCGGCCAATATCTTGACCAGACCGTCCTGCTTCGCGGCATCGAAGGTGAAGGCGGTGTGGGCGCCGACGGCGGCGACTACGCCCGCACTATTGGTGAGAAATCCGCTGAGTACGGAATAAGCCCAGTTGCCGCTGCTGCGTTTCCAACTGAATTGGGCGCCGAGCTTGTCGAGCAGCGTCTTGGAAATCTCCGCCACCTTGACTTCCAGCATCACCTGCTGCGGTGAAGAAACCTGCAGCAGATTCACGACTCTGGCGCCGGCGGCACCGACCGCCGCCCCCGCGCTGCTTTCCCCGATATTGATCGAGGTGCCCGCCTGCGTCTTGCCGTCGCCGGCGACGATCGGCACCACCAGCCCCTTGTTGATGTTGCGCACGTAGGCCTCGGCGATCGTCACCGCCTGCTCGGCCTTGGCGGCGCTGGACACCATGCCGGAGAGCACCACCGAGTCGGCGGCCGCGCTGACCACGATGGTTTTCTCATTGGGCAGCAACTGCGTCAATTTATCCTGCAGCAGCCCGGCGTCAATACTGACCACGACATCGATCACCGTGGTCTGTCCCGCCTTGCGCCACAGAATCATATTGGTCGAGCCAAAGGTCTTGCCGAGCAGATAGAGCTCGCGCGAGCTGATCATGGTGACATCGGCAACGGCTGGATTACCCACCGAGATGCGATCGATGGGTGAATCGAGCCGGAGCAGGGTGGACTTGCCGCTGATGAGCGTCATGGTCGGACCGACTGTCGCCGGTGCGGAAGATGTCTGCTGCATCCTGGGCGCCTGCTTCCTCAGCGCCACCACCGCGTTTTTCTCGGTGGCAGCCGCCGGCGCCAGGCCGCCTGTACCCATTACCAGCGCCATGCCCGCCGATGCCCAGATCCGGGTCAGTAGTCGCAATCTAAACGACTTAACTATTGCATTCACGTTGTTCTCCTTTTTATTCAACACTGCATTGGCAAACCATCGTCATGAGGTGGCTGATATCGCCTTGCACATGCCGCCTCCCAGCGCCACGTCCTGCCGATGTCTCTCTATATTTGCGCATCGGATTTGTTCAGCCCGCGAATGATCTCTACCTTGTCCGCGCGCTGCACCTCCTGGGCGGCACGGCGCGGGCCCGGCTTCGGCGCCGGCTTGACTTCGGCTATCGCGACTTTCACGTTGTTGAGAAGGTCGGCCTTGCGGACGCCGGCAGTCGGCACCGCGTCCTTGTCGACCTGATTGCGCAGGACCAGGGAAAGCGTGCCGATGCTGCGCGCCAGGTCGAGCTTCTCCGCCTGTTCGGGACCCACCTCAAGCGTCACCGCATTGACGACCTTGGGTTTGGTTTCGTCACGCCCGGCCTCCTGGGCAACGGCCAGGACGAGGATTTTTTCCAGCACAATCTTCGAGATCGGCTTGTCCTTTTCGTCCTGGGTGTTGACCATGACGTCCACGTAGTTGCCGGGCAGCGCGAACCCGGCGACGCCAACCACCTCGTTGACCCGGACGCTAATCGCCCGCTTGCCCGCGCTGATGACGGATGAAAGACCGCCCCTGGTGCCTATCAGGGCGAGCTTCGCCTCCAGCACGGGTTCGCCGCGCAGGACGGCCGTCTTGACCACACGACCGTCAAGTTCCTTGACGTCCTTGATGGCGCCACTGGGCATGCTGCCGCTGGGCCAGGTGACGACCTGCAGCATCGAGGCGTTGAGCACGCTGCCCAACTCGATGTCGCGCGCGGCCACGACCACCCCGGTGGTGGCAACGGAAGCCTGCTCGCCGAGCCAGCGCGCGCCAAACGCGACAGCTGCCACACCGACGAGAAGCGAGAAAACGATCATAACTATGGCGCGAGAATTTTTCATTATTACCTCCATAAATTGCCGGCAAAAGTGCTACCCCGTGATTTCCGTGCCCGATTGGCCGGGCACGTCTTGCTGACCCTGATTGCCCCGGTTGGCCACCGTTCGCTGCTGCCTGGGGAAGTAGTTTTCCCACGCCCAGCGCAACGTCGTCGGCGTCAGTTCCGGTGCATCGCTGTGGTACACGGCACGGTCATGTATTTGGCCGACAATGTCCCAAGGGATGCAGGCCAACAAGGGACGTTGCTCGCGCTGGTGGCATTCGTGGATCAGGTACTCGAGGCCGGCATCGGTGACCACCACGCCATGATGCTCGCAGGCCTGGCGCACGACAGCGCTGTATTGCGCTTCATTCAGCGCTCCGATGTGGATCTTGTAGCTGAGCCGGCGCATGAAGGCGTCATCGGCCAGGTCGTTGGGATCGAGATTGGTCGAAAAGATGACGATGACGTCGAATGGCATCGGGAACTTGTTCCCGGTATGCAGCGCCAGGTAGTCCATGCGCCGATCCAGCGCCGCAATCCAGCGGTTCATCAGTTCGCGTGGGGGAACCAGTTGGCGGCCGAGATCGTCGATGATACAGAGGCCGTTGTTGGCCTTGACATGGGGTGGCGCGTTATAGAGGCGGGTGGTTTGGTCAAAGTCCAGATCCAGCATGCGCAGGGTCAGTTCGCTTCCGGTCATGACGACGGGGCGATGACAAAGCACCCAGCGGCTGTCGTGGCAATCGATCCGATCCAGCGAGACGATTTTTCTCGTCGCGTCTTCGACCGGCTGGTGCACCAGCGGATCGAGGATCTGGATCACTTCGCCGTCCACATGGAGTGCGTGGGGTACGTAGACATGGCCGCGCAATGCGCCCGCCAGCTTCTCGGCGATGAAGGTCTTGCCGCTGCCGCTCGGACCGTAGACGAAAATCGCCCGGCCGGAATTGAGCGCTGCGCCGAAAGTGTGCAGCGTCGCAGCGTCAATGACGACGCCATCGAAGGTTTGCATCAGCATTTCGCGGGTGATGGCCATGCCGTGCACCGACTGCGCCGCCACCTGGGCCAGATAGCTGGCGTGGGTCACTGGCGCGGGGCCCGCGTATTGGCTTTTGTTCAGCGCATCCTCGGCGCGCAGCTGGCCCAGTTCAGTCAGCGCGTAGGCGATGTCGACCTCCGCTTCGCCACGCTGCGGCACTTCGCACAGCCGCTCGGTGCGCAGAAAGGCCAGCAGGGGATCGATCACCGCGGCAGGCAGCTTGCTGCGGGCCGACAGGTCTTTCAGCTTGAGCTGGCCGCCGCGGAACATGATCTTCAGCAGCAGCTCGGCGAGGAACATGAAGCTAAGTCCGGTGTCCTCGATATTTCCAGGCACTGCGGGGCTGTAGCGCAGATTGGCGGGCCCCGCATCATGCTCCGGCTGCTGTGCCGACAGTGCGCTGATGTTCGCTGTATTCATGGTGTCGCCTCCCTTATCGTTTCATACTACGCTGCATACTACGCTATCTGCATACTACGCTATGGCTCCCACTTAGCTTAGATGAATGAGGCCCACGCTCGACGCTTGCCATGTCAGGTAACCCAGCGTGCCCAAGGCTATCGCCACGCCATAGGGAAGCTGTGCCGTCGGCTGCGCGCTGTAATCGAAGGTGGGCATGCCACCCATCAGGACCTGTGATAGGCTGCCGTACAAACCGGCCTGAATGTTGCGCAGCACGCGAACGAAAATGCCGCGCCGCAGCGCGATCACCATGGCCAGCACGCCGCCGGCCAGGGCGACGCCGAACAGCGCGCCCCAGATTTGCTCCGAGCCGAGGTAGGCCCCCACCATGGCCATCAGCTTGACGTCGCCCGCGCCCATCACATGCAGGCAATAGAGCGGCAAGAACACGCCCAGGCCGATGCCGAGGCCGGCCAGCGCGTCAAGCAGACCCAGGCCGCCGGGCATGGTGCTGACGAAACCCGCGCCTTGCGGCAGCACCAGGTGCAGCAGCAGCGCGACCAGCGCACCGGCAAACACCAGCTTGTTGGGGATGCGATGCAGGCGCACATCGAACCACGCCGCGGCCGCCAACAATGCCAGCAGGATTGCGCAGCCCAAGCCGCCCACCTGCCAGACGCTGCTGAAAATCCGTGCCGCCATTGCGTCGCTCATCGCCATGTTCCAGTCGATCATCGTGGTTTGCGCCTTAACAGTTCAGTTGCAGCATCGCAGATGCATTTCGGCAGACCGCGGGCGGACCAGGCCGCCCGCGGTCCATGCACTTACACGCAGGTCGTAGCAGACGGCGCGGTCAAGCAGTTGGCAATCTTGTTGAACGTGATATTCAACTGGTTGCCCACCAGAATGACGGCGGCGGCGATCACCAGTGCGATGAGTGCGGCGATCAGGCCATACTCGATCGCGGTCACGCCGTCCTCTTCGCGAATGAAACGTTGCATCAGTTGCAACATGGCTTGCTCCTTTCAATAGTTGCGGTTTGCGCCCCTTTATTGTTAGTTGCAGCATTGCAGATGCATTTCGGCAGACCGCGGGCGGACCAGGCCGCCCGCGGTCCATGCACTTACGCGCAGGTCGCAGCATTCGGCGTGGTCACGCAGTTGCCAATCTTCTTGAACGTGATATTCAACTTGTTGCCTACCAGAATGACGGCGGCGGCGATCACCAAGGCGATGAGTGCGGCGATCAAGCCATACTCGATAGCGGTCACGCCTGCCTCTTCCCGAATGAACCGTTTCATCAGTCGTAACATGGCTCCCTCCTTTCAATAACTGCGGTTTGCGCCTGTACAGTTCAGATGCAGAATCGCTTATGCATTTCGGCAGACCGCGGGCGGACCAGGCCGCCCGCGGTCCATGCACTTACGCGCAGGTCGTAGCAGACGGCGCGGTCAAGCAGTTGCCAATCTTTTGGAACACGATCTTCAACTGGTTGCCCACCAGAATGACGGCGGCGGCGATCACCAGTGCGATGAGTGCGGCGATCAGGCCATACTCGATAGCGGTCACGCCGTCCTCTTCGCGAATGAAACGTTTTATCAGTTGCAACATGGTAAGGCTCCTTTCAATGGACAGAAATGCCGCCGAGCGGGGGGCGGCCCCCGGTTTTCAGGGAGGAAAGCGCCTCCCGTGAAACTTTTATTTCCAGCCTTGGGGCGGTACAACTGACCGCCCCGCCGACTCGAAAACTTGCTGCCAGCTTAGTGTTGGTCCGGACATCGCACAGCCGATGAAGCTCCCTATTTGAGAATGGCAATTGCCGCCCGGCGGCCGGGACAAATGTCCCGACCTGGCGAGATGCCGCGCATGGAAATGGCGCGCGCGCAAGCGACGCCGGCCGGCCGTGGCCCGCCTTGCGGCGAATTGGGTGGCAGCTCCGCCGCATGCTCCGGGCTGGACCATCGACCAAAGCATGGCGGTTGGGACTTCGCGTCACGGGCGCACGGCCACTGGCGCGGCGAGCTGCTTGAAGCGGGCGCTGTTTCTGACCAGCACCGAGTGGGCGTCGTCGTCGTAGACCAGACGGAAGTCGCCGCGGGCGAGCAGCAGATCTCGAATCGCCGCGTCGCGCTGCACGATGAGGTAATCAATGCGATGTTTGTCAAAGGCCTGCTGCCAACCCGCCGCGCCATTGCGGATCTGCATAAACTCCTTGAGAAACTCGCCGCCATAGAGATCCACCCGGCCGTCGATGAAGACCTGCTGCTGCGGGTACAGCCGATCAATCAGGTAACCGCCTTGGGCATATTCATTGAACATGCGGCCGCTGATGCCCTGGCTTTTGACGAATTCCACCGCCTTGACCGGCATCAGCGCGTTCAGCCGCGCCTGCGCGTTGGCCTGCTGGGTCAGGCTCAGGAAGTAGAAGACAACAGCGACAAAGCACAACAGCACCCAGTTCACCACAACCTCGGCGTGGCCCAGTGGCTTGCCGCTACAGACCAGCCGATGGTAGCCGCGTTGCAGCGGGCTGTGCCGCAGCGCGACGGCAACGAAGGGCAGCAGGATCAGCGCGGCGAGCGGCGTATGGCGGACGGAGACGAAGCCGTTGAAAAGAAAAAACACCGGCAAGCATATTTCGGTGAGGTCCGGCTTGGTTGGCCGGTAGATGTTGGCCAGGAAAAAACCGAACGCCAGCAGCAGAAAAAGCTTGCCACCCAACTCGCGAAAACTGGGGCTCTGCCACTCGGCGATGACCGAGTTGGCAAAGTCCATGTTCATCACCTGGAGCGGGAACAGCCAAGCCCCGATCCCGGCAGGATTGATTGCCGTGGCCAGTGCGCCGCCCGCTGCGATCAGCGACAGCTTGACCAGCCGGCGCCGGTATCCCGCTTCGGCTTCGCCACGCCAATGCGTCAGCCACTCACAGCCGCAGAACAGCGCCAGCAGCACGACCCCAACGATGTAGCCGCCGTGCACATTGACCCAGAGCACCAGCAGCGGCGGGATCAGCCATAGACGCCGATCCTCGCCAAAATATTTGAACGCGATCAGCAGGTGCACCAGGGCGGCAAACAGGACATAAGTCAATAGTTGCGGCCGCGGCACGAAGCCGCCCGCCAGTACCGTGAGGTGCACGATCGCCAGCGCCAGGGCCAGGGTAGACGCCCCGAGCAGCCGGTTGGCAGCGCGGAAGACGATATAGAGCGAGAGCGTGCCGAGAACGGCAGTCAGCAGTTTGACCCCGCTCGGGCCCAGCCAGGCGAAGACGCCGTAGAGGCCGACTTCGAACAGCCATTCGTGCAGCGCCCAGGGTTTGCCCTGGAAGGTGTACGAGAACGGATCACCGGATGGCAGCGCCCAATGCGCGGCGATATACTCGCCCGCCTTCAAGTGCCAGAAGTAGTCCGGCTCATTCAGTTCGGTTCTGAACAGCAGCCAGACCAACAGCACGGCAAAGGCCAGATGGGGAAGATCGAGCAGGCGCAACAGGTGCCGGGCGCCCCCGGCGGGCGACGGACACGAATCCGCAATCAGCGTCTGGTCGTGCATGTTCACAGGTTGCCGCCGGCCCGCATCCGGTCGGGCAATGCATTCACCCGCCGCACGCGCGCCGGCTCGTGGCAGTCGATCAAATACAGCGGCCGGTGCTTGGCTTCATCGAACATGCGGCCCAGATACTCGCCGATGACGCCGATGCAGATGAGCTGCACGCCGCCCAGAAACAGGACGACCAATATCAGCGCGGCATTGCCGTTCGCCGGATCGCCGCAGATCGCGTGGTAGAGGGTGAGACCAGCGTAGAGCAAGGCCGCCGCGGTGACCACCAGGCCCAGGCAAGTGGCGGCTTTCAGCGGCGCTGTGGTGAACGACGTGATGCCATCGAGCGCCAAGTTCCACAGCTTCCAGTAGTTCCACTTGGTGTGCCCGGCGACGCGCGCGTCGCGCCGATAAGTGACTGCCTTCTGCGGATAGCCGATCCAGGCGAACAATCCTTTCATGAAGCGGTGCTGCTCCCTGAGTTTCTTGAGGGCATCCACGGCCCTTCGGCTGAGCAGGCGAAAATCGCCGGTGTCCGTCGGGATGCCGACCTGGCTGAAGCGCTGGATCAAGCGATAAAAGACATGTGCGCTGGCGCGCTTGAAGAAGGTTTCGCCGCCCCGTGAGGCGCGCTTGGCATACACCACGTCGCAACCTTCGTGCCAGTGCTCGATGAGTTGCGGAATGAGTTCGGGCGGGTCCTGCAGGTCGGCATCGATGACAACGACCGCATCACCGTGGGCATGGTCGAGGCCGGCAGTCAGGGCGACTTCCTTGCCGAAGTTGCGGCTCAGCGCGATGACGCCGACGCGGCGATCGAACTCACGCAGCCGACGAATGACCGCCAGCGTGTCGTCACGGCTGCCGTCGTCAACGAACAAAATTTCCGCATCCATGGCCAGGCCATCGAGCACTGCTGCCAGGCGCCGGTGGAAGGCCACCAACACATCGCTCTCGTTATAGGCGGGAACGACCACCGAAAGCAGCGCGCGCTGCCGCGTTGGGTCACGACTAAGGGCTCCGATGTCTTCGGTGATCATGGTGCGCTCCCTGTCAAAGTTTACAAGCAAGGTCTGGTGCCCTGATGACGCGGTTGGAAACGCTCACAATGGCTTCCAATAACGCTTCAACAGGCTCGTCCTTCAGCACTACGCCGCATGCCCCGGCTTGAAGCGCCCGCTCATGCAAGGCTCGGTTGTGCAGGCAGGTGAAGATGAGGATTTTCGCCTGCGAACGACGCAGAAGTTCGGGCAGGAAATCCAGGCTCAGAGTGCCGCCGAGATTCAGGTCGAGCAGGATGACATCGGGTTGCAGCTGGGCAGCCAGTGTCAGCGCGGCGGCGGGGTCGCAGGTCTTGCCGGCCACGGTCATGCGCGGCGACTCGCCGTCAATCAACTTTTCAAGTCCCCAAAGTACGGCTGGCTCATCATCCACCATCAATATGGCGATGGGCGCGATGTCTGGCATGTAGGCTCCTCTCACAGTCCCCGGCATGAAAAGCGGGAAGGATGGGAGCTACCTTACGCGCCCGGGGCGGCGACGGCATGGGAGCATCCGCCGCTTTTTGCGGGGACATTTGTCACGCTCTTGGCTGCCGGATCTACGCCGAATCGGGAGACAGCAGGGGCCGCGGATTACGCATGAACCCGGTCGATCTCAAGTCCGACAGATCGCCTCAGCGGCGCGGTGACGTCTTTCGATTCGCGAACCAGCTGCGGCACTCCGCGCCTTCCATCACCGCTTTCCGGATCAAGCGTCATGCTTGGGCGATGCAGTATTGTGTCCACAACAGCCAGTCCAGTGAGCTGGCGCGGAGCCTCGGTTCGAGCCACTGCTCCAGCTTTAGTCCGGCCTTGCCGGCGAATTCGGCGAGCAGCGGCAGATAGATGCCGGACGTATGGCGCTCGCGAATCCTGAACCCGGGCCGTTCGATCTGTTCAGCAAGCTGCATCGCTGTCAGCAAATTGATATGGCCGGTTGCCAGTACCGGCTCGCGGTAGATCAGCCTTACCACATCGACTATCCCAGGCAAAAAAGCGAGCTTGGCCGTCAGTTCAAGCGGACTGTAGCGTTGGGGCGTGGAGAGAATCAGGAAACCGCCGGGTTTGAGCAGACGGTGCATTTCGGCGATTGCGCGCGCCGAATCGGCGATATGTTCGACCACCTCTGTACACAGAATCAGGTCGAAGCTACGCTCGGCAAGCTTGGAACAGGTGATGTCGTCCACCACGGGACGCAGGTTGGGATAAGCATCGCGCAGCGTGCTGGCGTGGTTCAGGTAGGCGTCTTCGATATCCGCAGCGATGACTTCCTGAAAGCGGTTTGCCAACAGCGGCAGGTAGAGTCCCGATCCCGGCCCGATCTCCAATGCCCTGCCGCGATGCCGCGTGCCATAGCGCTGTATCGCATCGAAGATCCAATCCCGGCGAGCGCAATGCAACCAGCGCCGCGTTGGATTCCTTGACATATATAGCGTTTGCTGCAGTTCCAGCAGCCCGTGCGCAGTGTTCATTTATTTGCGGGCTTGGCGACTCGCCGATATTGGTCAGCGTATCAAGCCGATCTATGGCCGCGTTCGCGCAGTGCTCAGTGCGTCTCCGGCACCAGATGATGGGCGGTGGCGTAGAGGTAGAGTTCCAATCGGCCATTCACCGCCAACTTGCTGTAGATCGTGGTGAGTTGATTGCGCAGCGTGTGCTCGCTAATGTGCTGCTCGTCGGCGATCACCTTGTTGCGCGCCCCTTTTCCCCTGACGAGGGCGGCAATGGTCTGTCGCTCCTTGGGAGTGAGATCGGCAATCTTGGCGGCTTCGGGGTCTGAAGCCCGTCCGCGTGCCATAGCTGCCATCACGCGGCCGATCGCAGCGGGTTCGAGCCAGATCTCGCCCTGGTATATCTTTTCGATGGCGCGCAGGACGGTTTCGGCCGCTTCCTGCTTGTGAATTACGCCGCGAGCACCTCGCATCACCGCCTGTTGATGCATATTGGAATCGCTCGTGCTCGTTAGCACCAGGACTTGCGCGGACGTCTGCCCGGCGAGTTCATCCAGGCAGTCCAGTCCGCTCTCGCCGCTCAAATCGAGATCGAGCAGAATGATGTCCGGATTGGCGGCAGACAGTTGCGCAAACAACTCTGCGCGACTGGTGGCCGTGCCAACGACGGTCATGTGCGGCGCGGCACTTTCCACGAGCCGCTCCAGGCCCCAGAGGATGGTTTTGTGGTCATCGACGAGAAAAATACTTATGGGCTTTACTTCATTGACTTGCATGGCCCCTCCCCCCAATATGCATCGGTATTTCGACGGTCACTATGGTATCGCGCCCCGGCCCGCTTTGCACCTGATAGTCCCCCCCCAAAGCGAGTGCCCGTTCTGAAATGGAAAGAGGCGTAAACGGTTTCGTCGCTGTTGCGGCATCGCACGGATTGGCGACTTGCAATATGAATTTCTCCGGCGTGCATGACATATGGATATTCGCAACGGGGGCGGCGGTGTGACGGCGAATATTGCTCAATGCTTCGCTCACCAAATGAAATGCTTCGTTGGCCAGAGTGTCACTTACCCGCAACTCTTCCGTCGCCACCACGTTTATCTTGATTCCATAGAGATCGCCAAAACGTGCCGCCTGACGGCGTACCGCGGGCACCAGTGCTGCATGCTCCGGTTCGCCGTGGCCGTGCAGTCCCTTCACATAGCGGCGCAATTCCGTTATCTGGGTATTTGTCATTTCGGCGAGATGGCCGATATCCTTCGCCAGAGGATCGTCTGGAGACACCTTGCGGACCAAGGCTTCGAGCGCGAATTTGAGACCAATGTAGGGTTGTATGGCACTGTCGTGAAGGTCGCGCGAGATTTTCTTTCTCTCCTGCTCGGCGACCTCGTTGCATAGGCAATCCACGAGTTGCACATTCTCGATGCGTGGCGATAGCTGTTCACACAGTTGCGCGAAGAATGGCAGATCCTCCGCGCCGAAGCAGCTTTTTTCGGCGCAAACGAATAACTGCGCGGTGACGCCATGCCGCAGGTTGAATTGAACGGAGCAGAACTCGGTACAATCGAGCCGGGCAGCCACGGCTGCGGCAGTGGTTGCATATTTTTTTGTCGCGGCCGCCGTTGAAGAACAGTAAATGTCCGCGTGCTGCAGGTTCTGGCTGCCACAGTAAATCATGGCGCCGTTGGTCACCACGCTTGATAGCACGTTGGCGAGATCAACAGCGGTAGCGTCGGCCACCCGATACATGCGGTCAGGAAGATTGGCTCGGAACACGAGTGGCGGATTGCCATTCTTGCCCAGGACCAAGGCATAGCTATTCAGCGGATACAACGTGGCTATCTGCCGCACGACTTGGTCGAGTATCTGCTCGATGTCGAACCGTGGGTTAAACAGGGAATTCATTTCCTTCAGTGAGGCGAGCCGGCGACTCAGCGCCAGACCTGAGTTTGCCCAAGTGGCGATCAGATAGCCAAGTACCAGCAGGGCAACCGGTGGCAAAAACACGTCGGGGCCAAGCACCGCAGTCCCGGTGCTGACGTTGAGGACACCGAAGAGACACAGGACAGTGGCGGAAAACGCTGCCATCGTCATCCCTGCAGCGAACCCCCAGCGAAGCGAGGCAAAAATCACCGGGAAGGGAAGAAAAAGCGCAAAATGGTTGCCCGGGCCGTCGGTCATGCCGGTAAATGCCAGATACCACAGCGTATCCACCCAGTAGATGCTCAGCGGCTCCTGCGATGTGCTGTCGCGCACTGCCCGCCAGTACCGCGCACCGACATAGATCATGAAAAAGATCAGCAAGATAAGAGGAATTCCCGGAATTCCCAGAGGCCACTGCCGCACCAAATAGTCTTGGAGCATGATATACGCGGCGGCGAAGACGGAAAACAGACGCACCGAGGCCGACAGCCGTATGCTGGTCACCGCAGGGAAAGTCTCGTCGACGTTGGCGAGCGCCGACGTCAGCGCACCGAACAGCCGAGGGCCACCAGTCACTTGCTTCTGTGGTGGGCTGGAGTCGGTCCCCCGGTAAAGCGGCTGCTCTGTGCGCGCGGTGTCAGTGTACGCGTTCATGTTCTCGCGAAGCTCCCGGCAATAAGATGAGGACGGAAACTAATCCTGCGATTAGCTCCGAGTTACCGGGATACCATAGCCCATTCGGACTACCCTGTCCAATTTGCTTGATTGTCGATGTGGAGAAAATCACCGTTGACGCCACTTCGGACTATCCTGTCCAATTTGATTGATTGGCTCCACTGGCTGACTGGATCATCGAAACGGCCCGCAGAGCCGTACGGGTGAATCTAAGGAAACACTGAATAGGTCAAAGATGCCGTGAACGATTTCTTCGTTGAGAAGTCAGACGAAGAGATGCGATGACAAGGGGTAAAACGATGAAGCAAACGACACTGGCGATGGCGGGATTCGAGAAGCACAGTCGCCCTGCGCGCAAGGCGGAGTTTTTGGCGCGGATGGATGGGCTGATGCCGTGGGCAGAGTTCTGCGCCATGATCGAACCGCATTATCCCAAAGCGGGGAATGGCCGCCCGTCGGTGGGACTGGAGCGCATGCTGCGCATGTACTGCATCGCCAACTGATTCAACCTGGCCGACGAAGCCTGTGAAGAAGCGCTTTACGACACGCCCGTGTTTCGCGAGTTCTGCGGCTTCGACCTGGGGCGGGAGCGGATACCCGATGCGACGACATTGCTGGGGTTTCGTCACCTGCTCGAAGCCCACGACTTGGGTGCAGCACTGTTCGCCAAAGTGGGCGAGCTGCTGTTGGCTAACGGCATGAAGCTCTCGGGCGGCACGATTGTCGATGCCACGCTGATTGCGGCACCGCCATCGACCAAGAATCAGGACAAGGCCCGTGATCCGGAGATGCACCAAGTCAAGAAGGGGAATCAGTGGCACTTCGGCATGAAGCTGCACATTGGCACCGACAGCCAGACCGGTCTGGTTCATCGCACTAGTGTAGTGCTTTCGTAGTGCTTTCGAGTTGAGGGAAGCAATCAATATTGCATTTGTCATAATTGCATTCCTTGAGCGGGGTGCATGATGAAAGCGGCGATGGCGATAGTGGTGAGCGACGAACAGCGAGCGATGCTGGAGGGCATGGTCCGATCCCAGACGATTGATGTCAGAGCGGCGAGGCGAGCACGCGTTGTCCTGCTCGCTGGCGAAGGCATGGGCGATCGCGAGATCGCCCGCCAGTTGGGCATCGGCCGGATTCAGGCAGCACGCTGGCGCGGTCGCTTCGCCGATGGCGGCGTGGAGGCAATCCAGGCAGACTTGCCGCGCAGCGGCCGCCAGGCGCGTATCGACGCGGCGGAAATCGTGCGCGTCACCACGCAGACGAAGCCGCAGGGTGCTACCCATTAGGAGTACGCGCAAGCTGGCCGCTCAACTTGGCATTTCGGATACCACGGTGCTCAAGGTGTGGCGTGCCAACGGCCTCAAGCCACACCTGGTCGAGACCTTCAAGGTGTCGCGCGATCCGAAGTTCGTCGAGAAACTCGAAGACATATGTTTTCAAAAACAGAATATACAAGGGGACATCCTTTCGGTGCAGACACCCGGATGGTGCGGGGCGTACCGGTCTAGGTGTCGGTAGTGGTGCCGGCGAGGGTGCTGGTGATGCGGGCCAGCTCGCCCACGCAGCTGGCGGATGAACTGCCGCCGACGCCTTCGGTGGTGCTGCTGTAGTAGTAATTGGTGGCGCCGTCGGTGTCGCTCTGTGCGATGAGGCGGCCGTCGGTGTCGTAGACGGACCGAACTCCCCGCCGTGGTCCCTGCACACTCAGTAGAGTGAAATCCGGCCGAATTCACCCCATTGATATTCCTGCTATATTATCAAAGAGTAATTAGATTAGCCGGATGAGGAGTGGTCATGGATTATTACCTGCGGAAACAAGTGGAATGGTTTGAGAAGACACAGAAGCTAATTGCCAGCACGCAAAGCGAGCGGCACAAGGCGATCCTCACTACCTACATACGTCACGTCGCCTATGAACTCATCGGCGAGGGCGAGCGGCTCTTCCAACCAGACATGATGGTGGAAGAGCCCTATTATCGAATACTGGGCCTGGGAGAACCGACGCTTCAAGAGTATCGGGGTAAAGCGGCGATAAAGAAGCGCTTCTATGACAATTTGAATGCGTCGGTCGTGCTTGTTTACGACGAGACCACGGCGGTAGCCGACTGGGGGCTAGCAATGTTTGCCACAGTGGCGACCATCATGACGCCAGCACAGCTTGCAGCGGCAGGGGTTGAAGTCGAGGACAAAAGTTCGAATTATGTTCTCGAACATTTCTGCGCCGAACGCTGGCCATTCGACGAGCGGGCCAGACTCATGGCGGAAGAAGTCTTCCAAATAGGTGATACCAAGATGACTAAAGTTGCTCCGGAAGATGATTTGACGACAGAAGCCCGGAATGAAGCGGTGAGACGCTTCCTCCCCGCTTAAAACTACCCGCGGCACAACAACTACGCGAAGGATGGACACCATGAATGACATGACAAACTTTGGTATTTCGACCAGTGGACTCATCGCGCAGATGCGTCCGATTTCTGCGGATTCGCATATCGTCGAGCCACCGAACTGCTACATCGACCGGATCGACCCGAAATTTCGCGACATGGCGCCGCATGTCGTGCGTGATCCGCAAAAGGGAGACATCTATGTCATCGACCAGATGACCGGTTCCGTGCCGATGGGCCTGATCGCTGCCGCCGGCGTGGATCCGCGCAAGATGCGCATTGAAGGAGCGCGCTTCGAAGAACTGCATCGCGGCGGCTGGAACGCCAAGGACCGCATTGCCGACCAGGATCGCGACGGCGTGGTCGGTGAAATCATCTACCCCTCGGTCGGCATGATGCTCTGCAATCATCCCAACTTCGACTACAAGAATGCCTGCTTCCGTGCTTACAACGGCTGGCTGGAGGAGGAGTTTGTCGCCGGCGCGCCGGATCGCGTCTTCGGCATTGGCCAGACGGCGGCGCGTTCCCCCAAGGAACTGATCGAGGACATGCATCGCATCAAGGAAGCCGGATTCGTCGGCGTCATGCTGCCGGGCTTCCCGCAGGAAGAAGACTATGACAGTCTGATCTACGATCCAGTCTGGCGCGCAGCCATCGCGCTGGAACTGCCGATCAGCTTTCATGTGCTCACGTCGCGCAGCGACACCACGTCAGGCCTGATGTCGGGGCAAAGCCGCGGTCCCAAGGTCAACAGCTTCCAATCGATCATCCGTGCCTGCCAGGACATCATCGGCATGTTCATCTACAGCGGCGTGTTTGAACGCCATCCTGAATTGAAGGTTATTACCGTGGAGGCTGATGCCGGCTGGGCGCCACACTACATGTACCGGATGGACCACGCTTTCAATCGCCACCGCCACTGGCTCGATGGCGGCACCACGCTGACCAGGATGCCGAGCGAATATTTTCGTGAAAACATCTACATGACGTTCCAGGACGACTGGGTTGCGTTCCAGATGACCAGCTTCTTCAATCCGCGCCGGCTTATGTGGGCCAATGACTTCCCCCACTCCGACTCGACCTGGCCCAACAGCCAGCAACTTCTGGCAGACAACGCGAAACACATGAGCCTCGAAAATCTCAAATGGATTCTCCACGACAACGTGGCGGAGCTTTACAAACTTAACGTCTAGTCCCTCAACGATCCCGCCTTGGCGAACCCGGGCAGTTTCCGGGTTCGCAATTTTTTTCGCAGAAAAATTTCAAAAAAACGATACAGATTCATGGAGAGAGAATAATGGCGACGCAGACCAGTGCATCGAAGCAGGAAGCAAGCAACACGGAAGCGGAATTGCCGCCGCTGCGCCGGCAACTGATTGAAATGGTCTTTGATCCTGACAAGGCCTTCAACCTACCCGAAGCCGAGTTGCAGCAGCTGCGCCTCAAGGCAGCACAGGAACTGTTCCTGACGAGACGCGAGCAGATTCCGCTGCTGCGCAAGCGTGCCGAGGACGCTGGCATTGATGCAATCAAATCATTCGACGACCTGGTGCCGCTGCTGTTCGCCCACACCGTCTATAAATCTTACCCCAAGCAATTGCTGGACAATGGACGCTGGGAAGCGTTGCGGCAATGGCTGCAATCACTCTCGGTCTCCGACCTGTCGAATGTCGACCTGAAAGACGTCAAGGACATCGATGACTGGATCCAGCGCTTCTGGGATGTCGGCCATTCATTGCTCTGCACCAGCGGCAGCAGCGGCAAGGTGTCCTTCCTTACTCACACCATGGGCGATCGCGCCCGCAAGACGCGACATATCAAATACACCCAGGCATGGCCCTTCACCAAGCCGACTGCGGACCGGCCAGTTTTCTGGTTCGGCCCGATGAAGGGGCGCAACAGTGCCGTCGAGATGGGCATTACCAATGAAGAAAACTGGAGCCGTCCCGGCCAGACTTACGCCCTCGACAAGCAACCGCTGCTGATCTCGGAGGTCAGCCAAACTGCCGCCATGCGCACCAAACTCGCCAACGGCACCGCTACGCCAGAGGAGATTGAAACATTTCAGTCCAACCAGGCGCGCAAGGCTACGGCAGCGACCGAAGAACTGCGGGTACTGATCGACAAGCTGCTCGACATGCGTCACCAGCCGCTGTTCATTTTCGGTCTGTGGGCCCAGCACATGATGATCCGCGATCGCGCCTACGAACGCGGCATCAAGGACGGTGATTTCAATCCGGCGACGGTGCTGTTTCCTGCGGGCGGTATCAAGGGGCTCAACCTGCCTGCCGATTATCGCGAGTTGATCACTGCCTTCTACGGCAATGTCATTCAGATTGGAACCTACGGCATGACCGAGATGGCGCAGCTCATGCCGCGCTGCGAGGCCAAGTGCTACCACGTGCCGCCAGGACTGATCCTGCTGCTGCTGGATGCCACTGGTGAGCGACTGCTGAAGCCGGAGGAGGCAATTGACGGCACACTGACCGGCCGCGTCGGCTTCCTTGACCTGCTCTATGAAGGACGCTGGGGCGGATTGATTACCGGCGACAAAGCGACGCAGGATCTCTCCGCAAAATGCGCCTGCGGGCGTGCTGGCCCGGTGATCCTGGATACCGTGGTTCGTTACGCGCAAGCGGGCGAGGAAGACCATATTGGTTG
>JAYUGL010000209.1:0-29283 GCA_043738385.1 Sterolibacteriaceae bacterium | reverse complement strand
TGATCTGGCAATACGTCATTCGCAATTACCTGATCGGCACCAGCCCATCGGCCTTCGATCTGCTGTACTGGAATTCAGATAGCACCAATCTGCCGGGTCCGTTTCTGACCTGGTACCTGCGCAACATGTATCTGGAAAACAATCTGAGTTCGCCGGGCAAGCTGGAAATGTGCGGCGTGAAGGTCGATCTCGGCCGGCTGGACATGCCCGCCTTCATCCTCGCCACGCGCGAAGACCACATTGTTCCGTGGCATGGCGCATATCGCTCACGACAACTGTTGACCAGCGAAAGCACGTTCGTGCTCGGTGCCTCGGGGCATATCGCCGGGGTCGTCAATCCAGCCAAAGCCAACAAGCGCAGCTATTGGACGGACGGCGACAGCGATGGCGATCCGGAACAGTGGCTGGCATCCGCCACCGAGTCAAAAGGCAGCTGGTGGCCGAAGTGGAGCGAGTGGCTCAAAGGGTTCGGTGGCAAAAAAATCAACGCGCGATCCCGACTCGGAAACGAGGACTACCAATCAATCGAACCCGCTCCGGGTCGTTACGTCAAGGAACGCGCATAATCTGTAAACCGGTGCCATTTTTGCCCGGAAACTATAAATGCGAGGAGGAATAAATCATGGGTCGAGTAGCGTTGGTAACAGGGGGTATGGGTGGTCTCGGAGAAGCGATCTGCGTCAAGCTTGCCGCGTTGGGCTATCAGGTTGTCACCACTTACAGTCCCGGTAACACAAAAGCGCAGGAATGGCTGCGATCGATGTCCGCCAAAGGCTATGGCTTCAAGGCCTTCGCCTGTGATGTCAGTGATTATGATTCCTGTTGTGCCTGCGTCAATCTGGTCGCAGCCGAAATTGGTCCGGTCGATGTGCTGGTCAACAATGCCGGCATTACTCGCGACATGACTTTCAAGAAAATGACCAAGAACGACTGGGACATGGTGGTGCGTACCAATCTGGATTCCGTATTCAACATGACCAAGCAGGTATGTGACGGCATGATGGATCGCGGCTGGGGCAGGGTGATCAACATTTCGTCAGTGAATGCCCAGAAGGGCGCATTCGGGCAGACCAATTACGCCGCAGCCAAGGCTGGCATGCACGGTTTCACCAAAGCCCTGGCGCTGGAAGTGTCGAAGAAGGGGGTTACCGTGAATACCATTTCGCCGGGCTATATCGGGACCAAAATGGTTACGGCGATTCCGCAAGAAGTGCTGGACAGCAAGATCCTGCCGCAAATCCCGATGTCGCGTCTGGGTAAGCCGGAGGAAGTGGCTGGACTGGTGGCCTATCTGGCTTCTGACGAAGCCGCTTTTGTGACCGGCGGCAACATTTCGATCAACGGTGGTCAGCACATGTTTTAAGGGACGCCGGCCTCAGGCCGGTTTTGTTTTTTCATAAATAATGGAAATGGCAATGTCGAAAAGAGTCGCGTTGGTGACAGGCGGTATGGGCGGGTTGGGATCTGCAATATGCAAAGCACTGGCACAGAGCGGATTTACCGTTGTGGCCAACTGCCTGCCGGGTTTCCCACAAAAGGAAGAATGGCTGGCCAGAACAAAAATGGAAGGCTTCGATTTTCATGCTGCAGAGGGCGATGTCGCGGACTTCGACTCCAGTACGACCATGATCCGCAAAGTGGAAGCAGAAATCGGCCCGGTGGATGTGCTAGTCAACAACGCCGGCATTACCCGCGACGGCATGTTCCGCAAGATGGACAAGGGGCAATGGGACGCAGTGCTGTCCACCAACCTGGACTCGGTATTCAACGTGACCAATCAAGTGCTCGAGGCCATGGCCGAGCGAGGTTGGGGCCGCGTCATCAATATCTCTTCAGTGAACGGGATCAAGGGTCAGTTCGGTCAGGCCAATTATTCCGCAGCCAAGGCAGGCATTCTCGGCTTTACCAAAGCCATCGCCCTGGAAGTCGCGAAAAAGGGGGTCACTGTCAACGCCATCGCTCCCGGGTATATCGGCACCGATATGGTCATGGCGATCAAACAGGAAGTGCGCGACTCCATCGTTGCCACCGTACCGGTGGGTCGTCTCGGCAAACCGGAGGAGATCGGCGGCTTGTGTGCCTATCTTGCGTCGGATCTGGCCGGCTATATCACTGGCGCCACGCTCAATATCAACGGTGGGCTGCACATGTGCTGACCGCCTAGGTTTTGCCCATAACCCGTGGGTAAGGGAATTCGTAGGCTATAACTAATTTTGTTGCGCCGCAAAATACACATGAGGAAATGCTGATGCCCGAGTCGCACCGTCTGATCAAGAAATACCCGAATCGACGTCTGTATGACACCAAGACCAGCACCTATATCACGCTGGCGGATGTAAAAAACCTTGTGCTGCAAAGCGAGGATTTTATGGTGGTCGACGCCAAGACCGGCGAGGATCTGACGCGCAGCATCCTCATGCAAATCATCCTTGAAGCAGAAGCGGGCGGGGCGCCGATGTTCACCGCTGACCTGCTGGCACAGATCATTCGCTTTTACGGGCATGCCATGCAGGGCATGATGGGCAAGTATCTCGAAAGCAATATCAAGGGCTTTACCGAGATGCAAGCCAAGCTCCAGGATCAGGCACGCGCTGTCTCTGGCGACACGGTAGCGAGCAAGGATCTCTGGGCTCAATTTCTGAGCTTTCAGGGCCCGGCCATGCAGAACATGATGGGCGCCTACGTCGAACAAAGCCGCAACATGTTTCAGCAGTTGCAGGAAAAAATGCAGGAACAATCGCGCAAAGCGTTTTCGGGGGTTCAGTTTCCTAACCCCAACGAAAAAAAATAAGCGCCGGTAGCCACCCGCGCAAACCCTCTCCATGCCCCAACCCAGAAAGGCCGGCCCCCCCATCGTCGGCTTCGTTTCGCTCGGCTGTCCCAAGGCCGGCTCGGATTCCGAGCAAATTTTGACGCGCCTGCGCGCCGAAGGTTACGAGATCTCCGGCGACTACGACGGTGCCGACCTGGTGGTGATCAATACCTGCGGCTTCATCGACGCCGCGGTGGAACAGTCGCTCGAAACCATTGGCGAAGCGCTCGCCGAAAACGGCAAGGTAATCGTCACCGGCTGTCTGGGCGCAAAGGGCAGCATCGTGGCCGACACCTATCCGCAAGTGCTGGCAGTGACCGGCCCGCACGCCACACAGGAAGTGATGGATGCCATACACGCCCATCTGCCGCGGCTGCATGATCCATTCACCGAACTTGTTCCACCGCAAGGCGTGCGGCTGACCCCCGACCACTACGCCTACCTCAAGATTTCCGAAGGCTGCAACCATCGTTGTAGCTTCTGCATCATTCCTTCGATGCGCGGCAATCTGGTCAGCCGGCCGATCGGCGACGTATTGCGCGAAGCGGAAATACTGGCCAAGGCCGGCGTCAAGGAACTACTGGTGATCTCGCAGGACACCAGCGCCTACGGCGTCGACGTCAAGTACCGCACCGGCTTTTGGGGCGGCCGGCCAGTCAAGACGCAGCTCTACGACCTGTGCAAGGCGCTGGGCGAACTCGGCATCTGGGTGCGTCTGCACTACGTATATCCGTATCCGAACGTGGACAATCTGATCCCGCTCATGGTCGAAGGAAAAATCCTTCCCTATCTCGACATTCCCTTCCAGCACGCCAGCCAGCGCATCCTCAAACTGATGAAGCGTCCGGCGTCGGCCGAGAAAGTGCTCGACCGCATTACGGCGTGGCGGCGCGAGTTGCCCGAGTTGACGATACGCAGCACCTTCATCACTGGCTTCCCCGGCGAGACCGAAGCGGAGTTCAACGAACTGCTCGACTTTCTCGACGAAGCCAAACTTGATCGCGTCGGCGCCTTCGCCTATTCGGCGGTGGAGGGCGCGGCCGCCAATGAGTTGCCCGGCATGCTGCCGCTGGAAGTGCGCGAAGAGCGTCGCGCACGCCTGATGCAGCATCAGGAAGACATCAGCACGCAACGCCTCGAAGCCCGCATCGGGAGTCGCATACAGGTGCTGGTGGACGACGTCGACGAAGAGGGCGCCACCGCGCGTTCGCCCGGCGACGCGCCGGAAATCGACGGGCTGGTGATCATTGTCGATGGCCACGACCTTGAAGTCGGCGAATTTGCCGAGGTGACCGTGACCGACTGCGATGTCCACGATCTGTATGCAACCCTGGCGTGAACGCCGCACTGATTGACAGGCTTCGCGCCGCGCTCGGCGCGACCCATGTGTTGACGCTGGCCGACGAGGTCAGCCCCTACGCCACCGACTGGCGCGGCCGCTACCACGGCAACCCGCTCTGCGTGGCCCGTCCCGCAAACACCGAAGAAGTCGCCGCCGCAGTCCGCCTGTGTGTGGAGGAGAGCGTCGCCATCGTGCCGCAGGGCGGCAACACCGGCTTGTGCGGCGGTGCCACGCCGATTGGCGGCGAAGTCATCATCAGCTTCGGCCGCCTCAATCGCATTCGTGATGTCGATCGCGACAACAGCACGATGACCGTCGAAGCCGGCTGCACGTTGCTTCAGGTACAGGAAACCGCGACTCGCGTCGATCGTCTGTTTCCGCTCTCGCTGGCCTCCGAAGGCAGCGCCACCATCGGCGGCAATCTTTCCACCAACGCCGGCGGCGTGCAGGTGCTGCGCTATGGCAACGCCCGCGACATGGTGCTGGGCCTTGAAGTCGTGCTGCCCGATGGACGCATCTGGAACGGCCTGCGCGCATTGCGCAAGGACAATACCGGCTACGACCTCAAGCAACTTTTCATCGGCGCGGAAGGCACTTTGGGATTGATCACCGCCGCCGTGTTGAAGCTTTTCCCGCGGCCGCGCACGACCGCGACCGCCTGGGTGGCGGTGCCCGATCCGGCAGCAGCAGTCGCTCTGCTCGGACACCTGAGGGAAAAACTTGGCGACTGCGTGACGTCATTCGAAATCATCGGCCGCAGTGCACTGGAATTGGTATTGAAGCATGTGCCGAAAACGCACGGTCCATTGGCAGCGAGTAGCGATTGGAAAGTTTTGATCGAACTCTCCGACAGCCGCGACATCAAGCTCGACGAACCCTTGCTCGAATGCCTGGCGTCGGCACGCGAACAGAGCCTGGTGGTGGATGCCGCGATTGCCCGCAGTCTCGGCGAAGCAGGGGGGTTCTGGGCTCTGCGCGAAAACATCTCCGAAGCGCAAAAACACGAAGGCGTTTCCATCAAGCACGACATCGCCCTGCCGCTGTCACGCATTGCCGAATTCATTGCCACTGCCGACGCCAGGCTGCAAGCGGCGTTTCCCGCTGTCCGCATCGTCTGCTTCGGCCACATCGGCGACGGCAATCTTCACTACAACCTTTCCCGCCCACAAGATCAGGAAACCTTCATTGCCGATAGCGAGAAAATCAACCGCATCGTCCATGATCTGGTGAATGAGTTGGGTGGTTCAATATCTGCCGAGCACGGGCTGGGCCAACTGAAACGGACGGAAATTCTTCGCTACAAGAGCGAGGTTGAAATGGACATGATGCGTGCGGTCAAGCAGGCGCTCGATCCGCGTGGTTTGATGAATCCCGGCAAGGTGGTCTAAAAAACCTGTGGATTGCTTTACACAAAATAGGTCGGTCCGTATAATGCGGCCTCTCTTGTGGGGGTATAGCTCAGCTGGGAGAGCGCTTGCATGGCATGCAAGAGGTCCGCGGTTCGATCCCGCGTACCTCCACCAAGGAAATGTCCCTATCGTCTAGAGGCCTAGGACAATACCCTTTCACGGTATGAACCGGGGTTCGAATCCCCGTGGGGACGCCAAGTTTGGCTTTGATGGCTGATTTCAACAGAAATCAGCCATTTTTATTTGCGGCTGCCAAATCAACCACAGAAGTGGCCCCGCAAATCTGAACACCCCTGGAAGGGAGAAATCGTAACGCATGATGCACGTTTGATGTGGCAACAATACTGTTGACAGAATCTGCGTTCCGCTCGAAACTGATTGTTGCTTGTGGTACTAGGATTTGCGGGTTGCTTCTCACCAACATAACGCTAAACAAAGACAAAGACGGGTAACGGTCGGCTAAATTATTGAACGGAAAGTACGGCTTAGTCGGAGGGGAGAGTAGACACATGAACACGCAGAGGCTGGCTGGCAAAGTCGCAATCGTTACCGGAAGCGGCCGCGGAATTGGCAGAATTGAAGCGATGACGCTGGCACGGGAAGGCGCAAAGGTCGTGGTTAGCGATTTTGGGACCAACAGCGAACATCAGTCTACCGCTGAGATCGTCGCGAAGGAGATCCGCGAGCTTGGTGGAGAAGCTGTCGCGTCCGGCGAAGATCTCATGCAGGCGACAGGGGCGCAACGCACCGTCGAGAATGCGGTCGACAGTTTTGGTGGCCTGGATATCCTCGTCAACAATGCGGGCCTGCGTGGCGGTAATCCGATCCAGAAGCTGACTGAAGAGCAATGGGACACGGTCTTGGGCAGCCATCTAAAAGCTTCGTTCCTCACGATTAAGCACGCTGTTCCGCTATTGCGGGCAAGGGGTGGCGGCGTCATCATTAATACGGGATCGGAGGCCGGTCTGGGCATGCCCTTCAATGCCGCCTACGCTTCCGCCAAGGAGGGCCTCGCGGGTCTAACCCGTAGCGTGGCGCGAGAGCTGGGCCGCTTCAACATTCGCTGTAACCTCATTCGTCCTCGAGCGACCGCCGGTCAGACTGGCGGCGGCGAGTGGTTCCAAAAGAAGCTACAGGAAGACTGGCATCCGCTCATCGTTGCTTTGGGCCGCTACTGGATTGGCGAGCGCGGCTTGAGCGGCTGGGATCGTCGAACGCCGCCAGATTCAATTGCGGCCTTCGTCGCTTGGCTGTGCACGCCTGCGGCGAGCAACGTCAACGGTCGGGACTTTTACGTCGGCGGGGACGAGATCGCGATGCTGTCGCAGCCGGAGTTCGTTTCGACCTTGTTCCAAGACGGTGGATGGACAATCGAGGCACTCGACCGGGTTGGGCAATCGTTGACGGGAGCGTTGACCGACCCGTTTCGCGTACAAAACCCTTTCGAGAACGATGATTGACGAGGAGCACGATTCATGGAAGCTTATCCCGATTACGAAGGACTGAAGCTCGACCGGCCCGATACTGGCGTCTTGCGAGTGACGCTGTCGCGCGGCAAGGCCAATGCGATGGACTATCAGATGCACCATGATCTGACAACGATCTGGACGCTCATCGAACAAGACCCGAAGACCAGCGCGGTCATCCTGACCGGGGCGGGGAAGATGTTCTCGGCGGGAGGCGACTTCGAAACTGAGCGGAATATGATTGAAGATTGGCGGTATCGCAGCACCATGTGGAAGGACGCGCGCGATCTTGTCCACAACCTGCTCAACTTTTCGAAGCCGATGGTTTCCGCGATCAACGGCTCAGCATCGGGCGCTGGACTTGCTGCGGCGATGCTCGCCGACATCGCCATCATGGCGCGCTCGGCGAAGCTCGTTGACGGCCATACCCGACTCGGCGTCGCGGCGGGCGATCATGCCGCATGGCTGTGGCCACTGCTTTGTGGACTTTCAAAATCGAGCTACTACCTTCTCACCTGCGATCCAGTGCCGGCAGCGGAGGCCGAGCGCATCGGACTCGTCGCAATGTGCGTCGACGACAACGAACTAGAAGCCAAGTCGCTCGAAGTTGCCGGTCGCCTGGCGCGTGGCGCGCCGGCGGCGCTCCGGCTAACGAAACACGCGCTTCGCGGGTGGCTGCGCATGGCGTGGCCGATCTTCGAGGCGGGACTGGCGATGGAGATGTTCGGCTTTCACGGCACGGAACCGCGCGAGGGACTTTCATCCTTGGTCGAGAAACGCCCACCCAATTTCAGTCAGGACAGCCCGATCTAACGCGAGCCGACATCACTCTTTCATCGTCCGGAAAGCTCGTAACTATTCCCAGGCCGCGCCCCGGACTTGCCCTGCATTGGTTGAACCGGCCATAGCGTCGAGATCAGGCAACCGATTTACGGGCGTCTTCGATGATTATTTCAGAGGCGCGCCAAGCGGTAGCCAACGCCGGACCGTTGGTGTTTCCCGAGACCAGGGTCGGAAACACGGAGACGTCGACGACGCGCAGCCCAGAGACACCGCGAACGCATAGCCTTGGGTCAACGACGCTCTCCGCATCGGTGCCCATGCGACAGGTGCCGGCCGCGTGATACCCGGGGCCACTGACGGAGTCGTAGGCGCGAAGGATTTCCTCATCACTCTGCACCGAAGATCCCGGAAGTAACTCTCTCTGGATATATGGACGAACCATCGGCTGATCGAAAAGACGTCGCATGTAACGGACGGTGGAAACGGCCACTTCACGATCATTCTCGTGACTCAGATAGTTTGCGATCACCTGAGGCGCGGCCTTTGGATCAGCCGACTTGATCATCACACTGCCTTGGCTCTCAGGGCGCAGGCCGTATCCGATGATCGAGGCACCGGGTTCCTTCTCCAACTTGACCTCCACCGAAAAACCCTCCTCTGCCGCCGCCATCGACATCGCCCCAATAAAGATCTGCGCATCGGGCCGCGTTAGATTTTGGCGCGTGCGAACAAAGGCGGTAACGTCGTAGGGCGGGTGCGCAAGCAAGCCAGTGTGGCTTAGCATATAGCGCAGACCGTGCAGCATGATCCGCCAGCCGGAATGGTCCTTGTTCTGACTGTAGTCGCCGTTCAGGCGGTACTGCATTCTAAAGACGAGATGCTCGCGCAAATTGGCGCCGACATTAGGGCTATTCTGAACAACCGGAATACCAAGAGTTTGCAAATGTTCGGCTGGGCCTATGCCGGATCGCTGGAGCAATTGGGGCGAATGCATGGTGCCCGCCGACAGGATAATTTCGCGACCAGCTCGATATTGTGTGATGCGCCCCGACTGGTTGCATTCCACGGCGACAGCGCGACGACCTTCGAAAAGAACTCGCTGAACTTCGCTATCGGTGACGATCCGAAGATTTGGCCGACCGCGTGCCGGGTCGAGAAAGGCTTTTGCCGCACTCCATCGTCTGCCCTTGCGTATGGTGGCATTGACGTAGCCGATGCCCTCCTGTTCGGGCATGCTGGAATCGTCGAAATTCCGCAACCCGAGTTGACCGCCTGCCTCGATCAATTTGTCCATGATCAGCGTGCGGTTCTTGGTGACCGAGATGGATAGCGGTCCGCCAGCACCACGGTACTCATTGGCGCCGAGCTCGTGGTCTTCCATGGCGCGAAAAATGCGGCCATAAGCGCCCCAACCCCAGCCACTGAGGCCAAGGTCACGCTCCCAGTGGTTATAGTCCTCCTGGTGCCCACGCAGGTACATCAGTCCGTTAAGAGAACTCGAACCGCCAAGCATGCGCCCTGAAAGCCAGGTCTCGGTCAACGTCTTGTTTGTCGGACTGCGCTGTGTTTCGTAAAAATACGTGTGTTCGGCGGAAGCGTAGAGCTTTCCGAGTCCCCGTGGTATATGGATCAAAGGATTGGTATCCGCTGGTCCTGCCTCGATCAGCAGCACGCTGCAAGAAGGATCCGCTGAGAGTTTGTTCGCAAGCACGCAGCCGGCAGACCCGCCGCCGACAATCACGTAGTCGAAAGTTTGGCTCACATTCTCTCCTGTTCAAATATTGAGCGCTTCAGCGTTTTAAGGCTCGCGCTTTTGGGTCAAGCGATCTATTGTAGTAACGCGCCTTCGGACAGAATATCGCTGCGGTGTCCCGGACCACAACACCAAAGTTATACTATCACCAGATGTGTTGACAAGTGTCTCATCTCGCTGGCCGATGCTTGAGATGTCCAGGAGACGCCAGGACGAACGGCATGCGTATCAGCCAAAGTGGGCCCATTACAAAAGCAAAGGAGCAAGACATGACAATGACGACGTCAAAACTCGCAGGAGTACCTTTTGGCAGGCCTGACCGATTTTTCATCGGTGGTGAATGGGTTCTGCCGTCCTCGGATGCCCATATTGACGTGATCGCGCCGGCGACTGAAGAACTCTATGTTCGTGTCGCCGAGGCACGGGAGGCCGATATGAACCGGGCCGTCGCCGCGGCACGCAAGGCGTTCGATTGCGGACCATGGCCACGCATGTCTCATAGTGAACGTGCCGGCTATCTACGGGCGATGGGCAAGAAGCTTTCCGAGCGCGCGGACGACGTGGGCCAGGTTTGGCCCAACGAGATGGGCGTTCTGCATTCGATCGCACGAGCCGTTGCCGGCTCGGTGGGTGGCGTTTACGAATACTATGCCGGCTTGGCCGATACTTTTCAGTTTGAAGAACGCCATCATCCTGCGGATGGCGGCGCGATCGGGTTGCTGGTGCGGGAGCCGGTCGGTGTCGTCGCGGCGATCGTGCCATGGAACGCCCCCATCATAACGATCGCCTACAAGATAGCGCCGGCGTTGCTTGCAGGCTGCACCGTTGTCCTCAAGGCTTCTCCGGAAGCCCCGGGCACCGCCTATATCATGGCGGAAATCGCCGAATCGGTCGGTCTTCCTGCCGGCGTTTTGAATGTGGTGACAGCCGACCGGGCGGTGTCCGAACTACTGGTTCGCAACCCCGATGTCGATAAAGTCAGTTTCACCGGCTCAACCGCTGCCGGCCGGCGCATTGCGTCGATCTGCGGCGAACGCATCGCCCGCTGCACGCTTGAACTTGGCGGTAAATCCGCGGCAGTAATCCTTGATGATTACGACATCGAAACTGCAGCGCAGGCTATCGTTGGGCCGGCGTGTTTTTTGTCGGGGCAGGTCTGTGCGTCGCTGACCCGAATCGTCGTCAGCCGCAAGCGGCACGACCAGTTGGTCGATGCGCTCAGCGCCAATTTTAGTGCGGTACGGGTTGGCGATCCATTCGATCCCCAGACCCAATTAGGGCCTATCGCCATGCGTCGTCAGCGAGACCGGATCGAGCAGCTCATTGCGAAAGGCAAGGAGGAGGGAGCCACGCTGGCATGCGGCGGTGGGCGACCGGCGCATCTCGACCGCGGCTTCTTCATCGAGCCAACCGTTTTCGGCAATGTCGATAATCATTCAACCATTGCGCGCGAGGAATTCTTCGGTCCGGTGTTGAGCGTTATCCCTGCGGACGACGAGGCTCATGCCATCGAAATCGCCAATGACACGATCTATGGGCTCAATAACTCGGTATTTACGAATGATGCAGATCGTGCCTATGCCGTGGCGCGGCAATTGCGCTCGGGCATGGTCGGGCATAATGTTTTCAGAGCCGATTTAAGCATTGCCTTCGGCGGGTTCAAACAATCCGGCATCGGACGTGAAGGAGGTACCGAAGGATTGCTCCCCTACCTTGAAGCCAAGACGGTGATTCTTGAGGCGTTACCCAAAAGAATGCATGGTGCATAACCCGAACGCATGCTTTTGTCATAGACCACAGTTTTTCCGCCGCAGACTTTACATCGTAGTCTTGGTCGGATTCGGAACGGGTAGTTGTTATTTCTAGAGCGTACCGTGCAGGCGTTCCGTTGCCTCGATGTAGTCGAGCATGAATTCCTGCACGACGCTGCGCGTGCTCTGGCTCGATACCATGAGGCCGACACCTTGGCCGACGAAGTAGCTCGCCAACTTGCGCGCACCCTCGTGGCCACCATTGGCAAGTTTGAGAACCTTCGCCATGCAGGTGTCGGAGATGATGGACTGCAGTGGCATCGGCAAGGGCTTCGGCGCATCTTCGGCCTCCCACGCTTCAGTCCAGTCGGAGCGTAGTTGACGACAATATTTTCCAGTGCGCGACTTGGAGCGGATCGTGCCACGCGAGGTCGCCGCGAGCATCTTCTCCTTCACCACGGGCGACGTCTCGGCTTCGGGCGTTGTAAGCCATACCGATCCAGTCCAAGCACCGGCAGCTCCCATCGCCATGCAGGCCGCCATTTGCCGACCGGTAACGATCCCGCCGGCGGCGAGTACCGGAACGTGCGAGCCAATCGACCGCAGTGCCTCGATGACCTCTGGTACGAGAACCAGCGTGCCGATCTCGCCGCAATGTCCCCCCGCTTCGGTGCCCGCTGCAATAATCACGTCGACGCCGGCCTGAGCTTGCTTAACCGCATGTTCCGGCGCACCCACCAGCGCCGCAACGGGTACACCGGCTTTCCGGCTACGCTCAAGCATGTATTCGGGCGGTGTCCCTAATGCGTTCGCTATAAGCCGGATGGGATGAGAAAAGGCGACCTCGAGAAGATCCTGAGCCCCTGAGTCGCGGATGTTCCTGCCGATTTTTGAGCCTCTCTCGAAGCGTTCGTCGGTAAGGTCTGAGGTATCAATATCATAGCGACGGAGGATGGCGCGTGCGAACTCCTTATAGTTGGGTGGTACGGCTGCTGCTGCGGAGGCGTTCGAAACCTGCTTGCCTTTGCCTTCGAATTTATTGGGAACAATGAAATCGACCCCATACGGCTTGCCACCCACATGCTCGTCGATCCATTTCAGTTGGGTTTCCAGTTGCTCGGGCGACGAAACGTCAACGGCACCTAGCACCCCCATGCCACCCGCCTTCGATACCTCCACGACGACATCCCGACAATGAGAAAAGGCCAAGAGCGGAAATTCAATACCGAACATATCGCAAATCACAGACTTCATTGAAGCTATCTCCTCAGAGGGCAATTTCAACTACCACGATGAATATTAAGTACGAAGGCCATTCGACGCAATCAAAGTCTGTGTTATGTATGGCTATTCCTCGGCTGACCGCTGTGGGCGGGTGAGAGGCAATTCCGATCGGCCCCACAGGTGACGCTCGCTGCATGGATTTCAGGGACTAATTCGGCTCGTCGTACGCGGAATTGTAATGTTGAAAAGATGGCTTCTCTTGATTCCATCCGCTCAGGTATTGTCTTTCTATCAATCTGTAAATTGAATGAGGTTGCTTGATGGTTCGAAATATTTCGAGCAGGCGCTTGAGCGCCCGCAACGCGGGCGGTGAAGAGTACGATAAAAAAAGGAACACTATCCGTGTAGCCGCCGCCGCGGTGTTCAGGGAGAAGGGCTATGAAGCCGTCAGTGGTGACGACAGTGCAAAAAGAGCCGGCATGGACCGGGCGTCGATTTACTACTACTACGACGGGAAGAAGGAAATATTCTGCGACATGGTCGGCGGGGCGGTTACCGACAATGTCCTGATGGCGGAGGCGATCGAGGCAAGCGACGATTCCCCCTCGTCCAAGCTGAGGTGCCTTATCGAAGGGTTGTTCTCGTCTTATGCGCGGCACTACCCGTACCTCTTCGTCTACGTACAGGAGGATATGACGCGGCTCATGAACGCTAAGACCGCGTGGAGTAGCGATATGATCTCTCTCGGGAAACGCTTTGACGACGCAGTGATCAACATCATCCAGGCTGGTCTCGACGATGGATCGCTCCGTACCAAGGCGAACGCGAAATTGCTGGCGATAGGCATCATCGGCATGTGTAATTGGAGCCATCGCTGGTTCGACCCCAGTCGTCGGCTCGACGGCGACAAGATCGCAGCCGCTTTCTCCGACATGGTCATTGATGGTCTGGCTTCTAAAATCGATTGACTAGATCAGCCCCACTTCGGCAGCCTTGATCTGCAAGGCAAGATACTTGGAGTAGGGGCGGCACTGTTGCAGGCTTCCGCCCATCAGCCAGAAGCCTGGCTGTCCGGTGCGTCGCCACATTGCACGTACTTCTCCTTCCGGGTCGAGGCCCCAAACTGGACCGACGCGTTCGGCAACCTCGTCACCCAACAGCGCGCCGATTGACTCGGACATGTTCGCGTAACCAGCCGCGATGATAACCATGTCGACATCCAGCGAGGTGCCATCCGTGAATACGACGGTCTTTCCGTTGAGCCGCTCGATCTCGGCGCCGTGTTTGATCTTGATCTTCCCCGCGATGATTAATTCCGAGCATCCGACGTTGATATAGTAGCCACCCCCATAGCGGTGGTATTTCATCAGGAAGCCGCTCTCGTCTTCTCCAAAGTCCAGCGCAAACCCCGCGGCGCGCAATCCTTGAAGCAGGTCGCGATCCATTTCCGCGATGCGCTTGGTCATGTCTTTGTGCAACTCGGCGACAAGAGGAAATGGGAATGAGTTGGTGACGAAATCCGCGTCCGCTATCGGCAGTCCGTCGTCGGAATAGATCGAGTACGCACGCGCAGCGCCAGGGTCGACGCTTACCACGCAGGTCGATGATCGCTGCAACATCGTGACCTCGGCCCCGGCATTGCAGAGGTCCTGTGCGACGTCGTGACCACTGCTACCGGTTCCGACGACCAGGACCCGGCGACCCTCTGCCTCATTCCCGCCCTTGTAATCGCTGGCGTAAATCAACTGGCCGTCGAACTGGTCAGCTCCGGCGATGATTGGCCGGTTTTGGCTTCCGAAAATGCCCGTTGCCTGGACCAGGTGACGCGGATGCAGGGTCTTGACCGTGCCGTCCGGCTGGCTGAGCTGAACGGTCCAGCCTCGCGCGTCCTGATCGTAGTCGGCGTGGAGAATGGTGGTAGATGTCCAGACCTTGAGGCCAAGGATAGCGGCATAAGCGACAAGCCATTCCGCCATATGTTCCTTGGAAAGATAACTTGGCCAAGTGGAAGGGAACGGCAGATAGGGTAGGTGATTCGCTGCGATCTGATTATGCAGAAGGAGCGATTGATACCGGTTTCGCCAGTTGTCGCCAATGCGCGCCTCACGGTCGACGACCAAAGTGTTTACGTCCAGCGCAGCAAGCCTAGCTGCGATGGCAAGACCGGCATGACCAGCACCAATGACCAGCACTTGCGGGTCCAGCGCTGTGGAGTGTGCACTGTCGACAACCGTGGCCTGTTTGTGATGGTCCAAATCAGCAGAACTTTGGACGCCAGTGCGGTGAAGCTTGCCAGGCCTGCGGACTCCTGCTTGTTCTTCAAACCCCTTCAGCTCTTCCATGCTTGTGAAGAAGGTCCATGCTCTCCATTCACCGCCGCCATCGGCGGCAAGAATCAGGCGCAGGTGGCCCCGGCACCGGGCGATATCGGTCTCGAAGGTAAAGAACGTCTCTATCGTTTTACCGCGGGTTTTGTGCGCGAACAGCTTTGAACCTGCATCCTGAACCTGGAAACCAGTCATGCGGCGTTGTTTCGAGGCTTCCTTCAATCCGCCAGCCACACGAGCCGGACCTGCGAACGTCCGTAGATCCCATGTCAATGCCAAATGGTCGCGCCAGTACCCCTCCTTAAGAAACAAGTTGGAGATGGCAGCGGTCTCAGATTTTGCGAGCGCCAACGTCAACGCTTTTAGCCATGTGATTGCGATCTCCTGCCCTGCTGCCGCGCTCGGGCAATTGGATTCCTCACCCGCAACCTTGCCAATGGAAAAGCCGCCGGCCCTTGGCTCTGCCGACTTAGAGGAATCAGCCACCGGCATAAAAGACCCTAACTTTCAAAATTAAATAGTGAAGATAGAGTGCCAGAGAGACTGAGCGCATGTCAACACATCTGGTGACTAGCTCGCCGTTGTGACTTAAATGAAAGATAATCAACAAATATGATGATTATTTTTTGGGGCTGCCGATGTGCTTCAGAACGATTGCTCAACGCACGAGAGAAATGCACGGCAGGCATGTCCTGGGTTCATCGGTAAGGTGCAACTTAATTACCCGCCCGGACTCCGTCATTGATTTTTGCGGGGCTAGCGGCAAAGCGACGATAGTTGCCCTTCCATTCCGCGCCCCACGATGAGCATTTTCGGCTATCGCTGGAGGTGTTCGTTCACTTCTCTACGATTCTGTCAAACACGGTCAGCGCTGAAAGTGAGGGAGGTAAAGTGAGATAACACATCCGTTGACTTGACGTGCCATACTTGGCATTCTCATTTAAAGAGATGAACTGGTAGCAGCAATGCCGGTCCTGCCGGTCGCTTTTCGAGCATTGGCCCGATGGATCGGGGTATCGTGGCGACGGTGACTTCAGAGAGAGAAAATGAAGCTGTGCCCGCTCAGCCTCATTGAGAGAAAAGCGCAATTGGGTGATTGGGAAACACTGCGATGAGCCAACTAGACGACGATACTTGGTATCCCAGGCCGGAGCACTTCGCCTTCTCCAATGTTGCGCAGCTCGTGAAGAAACTCGGGTTACCCGATTACGACGCGCTCTATCGTTTCTCAATTGAAAAGCCAGATGATTACTGGCGGGCGGTAAACGATTTTTGCGGGATCGTATGGTCGAAAGACTATGCCACCTACGCCGACTTTTCGCGAGGCAGGGAGTTCCCGCGATGGTTTGTCGGTGGCGAACTCAACTGGACAGACACCATCTTTGCCAGAGCCGATGATCCTGACTGCTCTGGCCGCAGCGCTGTGGTTGCGGAAACAGAGAGCGGCGAAATATTGAGCATTTCCTACGCTGAGTTGCGTGACCGTGTGCGCCGCCTTGCTGCGGGTTTTACGACACTCGGCATCGTACAGGGCGATCGGGTCGGGCTGCTCATCGAACCCGGCATTGAGGCTACCGTTTCGCTTCTCGCAATCGCCTATATCGGCGCGATTGTTGTGCCCCTTTTTAGCGGCTTCGGAGTTGATCCAATCGTATCGCGGCTCTCGTCATGCCGCGCGCGCGCGCTGATCGCGACGACGGGCTTTCGGCGACGAGGGCGCCACGTGAATACCATCGAGACCATCGTCGAGGCACGGAAGCGACTCTCGCTTGAGGTTCTCATCCTCAAGCTGGCACCTGGTGAAACCCTTACCGTGCCAGATGTGATCGAGTGGAGCGTACTGGCCGCGACAGTGCCTTCTACAGGCCAAAAATCGGCGCGTACGGCGCCATGCGACCCGTTCATGATCATCCACACTTCGGGAACGGCCGGCAAGCCCAAGGGTACCGTCCATACCCATGGCGGCTTTCCGCTCAAAATCGCGCACGATTCCGCAATCCATTTTGACATCAAGGCGGGTGATGTCTTCTTCTGGCCGGCAGACATGGGGTGGATCGCAGGCGCGCTCATCATCGCCTCCGCGTTGATGCATGGCGCCACCATGGTTTGTTACGACGGAGCGCCGGACTTTCCAAGTTGGTCACGCATGTCGCAGATGGTGGAGCGGCACAAGGTCACGCACTTCGCCTGCGGGCCCACCATGATCCGCGGCTTCGCGGCAAACGAGGCGGTTGCACTGGCGGGCGATGTATCTTCAATTCGGGTATTGATCACCGGAGGAGAGGTCATTGATCCTGAGCATTTCGTTTGGCACCGCCGCCGCTTCGGGCGTGGTGTGGCGCCGCTGATCAACTATTCCGGCGGCAGCGAAGCATCGGGCGCCTTTGTCTCAAGCGTGGTCGTCAAACCGATCGAGCCCGCTGGCTTCAACACGGCCTCGCCCGGCATCGCGGTGGATGTGGTCGACGCGTCGGGCGCCTCTGTGGTCGGCGAGATCGGCGAGCTTGCCATTCTCCATCCCTTCGTCGGGATGACGCAGTCCTTCTGGGAAGACGACGAGCGCTACCTCGACGCCTATTGGCGAGCGATTCCCGGTATATGGATTCACGGCGACCTCGCCATCAAGACACCGACAGGAGGATTTTTCCTGCGCGGACGCTCCGACGACACCATCAAGGTCGCGGGGAAACGTCTCGGTCCGGCCGAGATCGAGGAGGTGCTGCTTGAACTTCCCGGCGTGAGCGAGGCTGCTGCTATCGGTATTGACGATCCCATGAAAGGGCAGATGCTGGTCGTCTTCGTCATCGCGTCAAGCGTCGGGAAGCAGGACAAAGATCTGCCACAGGTCATCGGCGCGCATGTTGAGGTACGGCTCGGTAAGCCCTATCGGCCAGGCCGTGTACATATCGTCCAACTGTTGCCGAAGACGCGCAGCGCCAAGATGATGCGGCGCGTTATTCGCAGCGCCTACTGCGGCCTTCCGCTCGGCGACCTGTCTTCACTTGACGACCCTTTGACGATCAATGAGATCGCGAGAGTTGCCGGTCGGGAGACTCCAATCTTGGTCGGAGCTCGCTAGATGGCAGGTTGGAATCTCGCCGACGTGCTGGAGGTCGTGGCTAGGGAGCTTCCTCAGTCACCGGCGATCATTCAGGGAACACGGGTCGTCAAATGGGCGGAGCTGGACCGGCGGGCGGATGCCATCGCCGGGTTCCTTGCCGCTCGCGGCATCCGACGCCAAGAGAAAGTGGCGCAGTATCTCTACAACACGCCTGAATACCTCGAATCGCTGATCGCGTGTTTCAAAGGTTCGTTTGTTCCGGTCAACACCAACTACCGCTACGGCCAAGATGAGTTGAGTTACCTCTGGCAGAATGGCGACGTGACAGCGGTTGTGTTCCATGGCGCCTTCACCTCAACCATCGAAGCGACGAGAAAGCGCGTTCCAGGCGTCCGAATATGGCTTTGGGTCGATGACGGAAGCGGTCCGTGTCCGACGTGGGCGGTGTCCTATGCGGATGTGGCGAATGGCGCGTTTGCAACCGGCCAGATGCCGCGCGTTGCGCGTAGCGGCGACGATCTTGTTTTGCTCTATACCGGTGGAACGACCGGCTTGCCGAAAGGTGTCATGTGGCGCCAGGACGACCTCTTCAACCGCCTCAATACGGAGCGCGGCGACGTCTATCCCGACGAGCCCGATTTCGACTTTGTGCGCGCACGGATCTCGAGGAAAGGCCGGCCCCACCTCCCGGCCGGCCCGCTGATGCACGGCGCGGGTCTTCTTACCTGCTTTCTGGTGCTGTCGCGAGGCGGCGCGATTTCGCTATTGACGAAGCGCTCCTTCGATCCGATCGACCTTTTGGACAGCGTCGAGCGGGATCGGGTCGGCAGCCTCATGTGGGTTGGTGACGCCTTCGCGCGGCCGACCTTGGCCGCTCTCGACGCTAATCCCGGCCGCTGGGATTTGAGCGCGCTGAAAACGATTATGTCGAGCGGGGTGATCTTCAGCGCAGAGGTCAAGCAGGCGCTGTTACGCCATCTGCCCCATGTCACGATTTCGGACGTCTTCGGCTCCTCCGAGACCATGTCGCTCGGACGTTCCGTCGCTTCGACGAGTGCGGGGAATCCCGCGACCGGATCGTTCGAGGCAAAGTCCACGACGCGCGTGATTGGCGAGGACGGCAAGGACGTCATCCGGGGATCCGGAAAGCCAGGAGTTCTTGCCATCGGCGGCCGTCAACCGCTCGGTTACTACAAGGACGAGGCCAAGACGACCGCGACATTCCGCGTCATCGACGGACAGCGCTATGCCGTCCCCGGAGACTGGGCTACCATCGACGAGGATGGCAGCGTGCGGCTGCTTGGACGCGGATCGGAGTGCATCAACACCGGTGGTGAGAAAGTGTTTCCCGAGGAGGTCGAGGCCGTCCTCAAGCGTCACGACGCGGTATACGACGCGGTAGTAGTGGGGCTTCCCGATGAGCGGTTCGGACAGTCGGTCGCCGCCGCAGTGGAGCCGAAGCAGGGCGCCGCGATTTGCGCCGATGAGATCATCGTATTCGTGAAGCGATATCTTGCCGGCTACAAAGCCCCACGGCGCATCGTTACTGTCACGACAATCAACCGCGGACCCAACGGAAAACCGGACCTCAACGCTATCCGGGAGCTGTGCGCAGCGGGAAACAGCGGGCAATGACACGGGTCTGTTTGACACGCGTGTTTCACAAGGAATCAGGGAGGTTATAAGGTGACAATGGTGCCAAAAAAAGTCTTCATCGAGGGGGTCGCGATAGAAATTAGCTGGCGCGATGCGACACGCAGCCTTTCTGAACTGATCTTCTCGACGGTTAGAAGCGCGATTGACGATAGTGGCAAGGGCCTGGATACGATTGATTCGGTCGTGCTTGCCGCGCAGGATCTCGTCGATGGGCGCTCCCTTTCCAGCATGGTGACTGCGCCGGCTGCCGGCGCCTACCTGCGCGACGAAATCAGGTTTGGCGACGATGGCGCGGCGGCGTTCGCGGCGGCGGTCACCCGCATTGAGTCCGGCGAATCGCGCCGTTCGATTGTCGCGGCCTGGGCCAGAGCAAGCGAACACGATGTCGAAGGTGTTTCGCGCGCACTTTTCGATCCTTTTTTCGCAGGACCGCTGGGTCTCGATGAGGCCGACGTTGCAGCCATGCGGGCGCAGGCCTGGATGCGGGAAGGCGGCGACTGCACCCGTCGCGATGCGGCATCGCGGCGGCGCGACGCGGCCGTGGCCGCGAACCCGCGCGCGCTCAAATCCGGCGGCCGGCGACCGACGCCGCGCTATCCGCTAAACGACACCGAACTTCCGCGCTGGGCGGACATCGTCGCCGCAGTCATTATCTCCGCCGAGCCTGCCGCAGTGAAGCTGGCGGGCATGGGACAATCTTCCGAGCCCTATTGGATCGGCGACCGACGACTTGGCGAGTTGCCCGGATTGCGCGACGCTGCCAGGAAGGCGCTCAGCGAGGCAGGCCTCACCGCCGAAGAGCTCGATATTGTCGAGCTCGATGGCCTCTCCCTCTTTGACGAGGCGATAGGAATGGAGGCGATCGGACTCGCCGCGAAAGGTAGGGGGCTGGATTGCCTCGCCAACGATACGCGCTGCAATCCTTCCGGCGGTGGGAGCGGCGGCTACTGTGCGCCGGCAATGGGACTTGCGCGCATTGTTGAGGCAGCGCTGCAGCTACAGGGCAGGGCAGGGGCCGTCCAGGTTCCTGGCGCGCGCAAGGCGCTGGCCACGGGCTCATCCGTCGTCGCCGGACAGACCCACACTGCAATCGTGTTGGAGGCCGTATGAGCCAGGTCGCAATTATTGGCGTCGGCCAAACCAAATATCAAAGATCGCACGCCGACAAGAGTTCCCGCGAGCTGATCTGGGATGCTGCGAGAGAGGCACTTCAAGATGCCGGCCTCGGCATTGACGCCATCGACGTGGTGATCGCGGGCGTCGCGCCCGACGCGCTGTGCGGCGAGGCATCGGTCGAGCGTTCCGGAATCATGGGCATCGGCAAACCGTTCATGCGCGTTAATACGGGCGGCGTGACCGGCTCATCCACGGTCTTCGCCGGGGCGTCCTATATCAAGGCCGGGCGGGCGCGGGTCGTACTCGTTGTGGCACTTGAGCGCATGGGCCAGGCAACCAGTTCCCAGCAGGTGTTCAACACAATTTTCGACCCGGTCTACGAGAAAGACTTCCCCCTCACGACCATCACCATGGCGGCGCTGCGCGCCTCGATGCTGATGCGGCTTTACGGCTACACCGATCGACATTGGGCCGAAATTGCCTCACGCAATTTCCAGAACGCCAGGCGCAACCCGCTTGCCCATATCCACCGAGACATCACACCGGAGGATGTTCTTGCATCGCCCTTGCTCGCCTGGCCGATCCACCGCTACGAAGCCTGCCCGATGTCGGAGGGCGCTTGCGCAATGGTGCTCGTTGACAAGACCATGGTCGGAAACCGTAAAGCGGCATGGATCCTGGGATCTGCATCGACCTCCGACAGCTACGCCATGGGCGACCGCATTCGCCGCCCGGAAGCGACGCTGGTAGACCTCTTGTCGCTGCGCCTCTCGGCGAAGCGTGCCTATGCCGCGGCTGGGATCACGAATCCACTCAAAGAGATCCGGGTTGCCGAGCTCTACTCGGCCTTCTCGAGCGCCGAGGCGATGGCTTATCCTGCGCTCGGTTTTTGTGAGTCCGCCGATGGTCCACGCTTCGTCGAGGCGCAAGCCACCGACCGCTCACTACCGATCTTCAACCCGTCGGGTGGTCCGCAGGGTGCGAATCCAGTGAGTGCAACAGCGATGATCAGAATTGCCGAGTGCGCCCTGCAGGTGCGGCAGATGGCCGGCGAGCGGCAGGTAGATGGCGTCGAACGCGCTGTAGCGACCGGACAGGGTGGCGCCACACAGTTTTCGACGGTTTGTGTAGTCGGCGCGAAGCCGGAAAAATAGGAGAATTACCCATGAATGACGTCGATCTCATTACGATCCCGGGCCATTGGTCCTTTGACTTCACCTATTACGCCGGCGCGGCTGCCAGCCGGTTCTTCAAAGAGTTGGCACAGAATCGGCGCATCATGGGCACGCGTTGCTGCAAATGCAAACGTGTGCTGGTTCCCGCCCGTAGTTTCTGCGACGCATGCATGGAGCCGACCGACGAGTGGAAAGAGGTCGGGCCGGAAGGTACGCTGGAAACCTTCACCATCATCGCCACGGCGTTCCCGGGGTTGCCAAAGCCGCCCGTCGTTATGGCCTATGTCACGCTGGACGGCGCTGATACGGCGCTCATCAACGTCGTTCATGGTATGGATCTCAGCGACATTGACGCCGCAGCGCAGAAACTGAACCAGCTTCCCCGCGTCATCGCCCGTTTCGTCGATGAGCCGAAAGGTCGCATCACCGATTTTTCGTTCCAGCTTCTTTGACACGCTACACATCAGCGCATTTCCTGTTCATGCAGATGAAAAAATAATTCCATGACGCGCAAACCAGGCATAACCCTCTCCGGCCAGGCGGCGATTGTCGGCATCGGGGAAACCGATTATCTGCGCGGCGCGGACCAGTCGATTTTGCAGATGGTCTTGTCCGCCAGCATGGCGGCGATCCGTGACGCGGGGTTGAAGCCAAGCGATGTTGACGCAATCATTCCGCCACCCGGCTTCGTCGCCTGGGACGAGATTGCAGCGCATCTCGGCATTCCCGATGTGCGCTACACCGCCTGCCCGCAGATGGGCGGCGCCAGCGCGACGGCGGCCCTTATCACCGGCGCGATGGCGATCGCAACCGGGATGGCCGAGGTCGTGCTGTTGACGATCGGCTGGAACGGCTACTCCGCCCTTCGCCCGCGGCCTGACGCCCGGCCGAACAAGCGGCGCTTCAGCGCCGCGTTCTTCAATACGGTCAAGAGCTACTACGCGCCGTATGGCCTTCGCTCGGCGCCCTGGTGGTATTCACTCTACCTGCAGCGCTACGTGAAGTATTACGGTGTTCCACCGGAGGCGGCGGGAGCGGTGGCCGTCGCTTGCCGGAAGCATGCGCAGCTCAACGCGAAGGCGCTGATGCGTGGTCGCCCCCTGACCATGGACGACTACCTCGCTTCACCCTTCATCACCGAACCGCTGCGCAAACTCGATTGCTGCGTTGAGACGGACTGCGCAGCCGCGGTCATTCTTACTTCGGTGGAGCGGGCGAAAGATCTTCCGCATGTACCCGTGACAATCCTGGGCGGCGCCGAAGGACATCCCAACCGTCCCGACGAGCTTATCAACCGCAAGGACGTGCTCGATCTCGGCCTCGACCGCGCTGCGCCGAGGGCATTTGCGATGGCGGGCGTCAAGCCGGAGGACATGGATTTTTTGCAGATTTACGACTGCTTCACCTATGTCGCACTTCTCGAACTTGAGGCGCTAGGCTATGCGGAGCGGGGCGGCGCTGCTGATTTTGTCAAGGACGGAAACATCGAGCTCGGCGGAAAGTTTCCCATGAACACGCATGGCGGGCTGATGTCGCAGGGCCATTGCTGGGGAATGAATCACATCGTCGAGGCCACGCGGCAGCTGCGCCATGCCGCCGGCGCCGCGCAGGTGCCGGGTTGTGAACTCGGCCTCGTGACCGGCTACGGCGATCTCGGCGATGGCAGCATTGCAATCCTGGCGAGGAGTCCCTGATGACGACGACGCCACAGGCTTTCGTTCCGCAACCCGACGAGCTCGACCTGGAGTTTTACAAGGCGACGGTAGCTGCCGGGGCGCTCTGCATCCAGCGCTGCGGCATGTGCGGCACTTGGACGCACCCGGCGCGTTATTACTGCCCGAATTGCGCCTCGCCTGATTTCTCGTTCCAGAGAGTGAACGGCCACGCGACGGTCTACTCCTACACTGTCAGCCACTTCACGACTGAAGCCGCCTGGAAATCTCTTGTGCCCTACGTCACCGTCGTCGCCGAACTGGCAGAGGGGCCACGCATCGTGGCAGCCGCGCGCGGGTTCGCCGCGGATGAGATCGCGATCGACCAGGCGCTGCGAATCGTGACCGAGAACAAATCTCCCGAATTCGCCTTTTTCTGGGCCGAGCCAAGCGAGGAAGGAAAGTGATGGCGGACGACGTGGTCCTGTTCAGCGCTGAAGGCGGCATCGCGCAGGTGACGCTGAACCGGCCGGAGAAGATGAATGCCCTCAACCCGGAGATGATCATCCGGCTTGCCCGCTGTTGGGACGCAATTGAAGCCGACGCGTCGATCCGCGTCGCCATCCTGACCGGTGCCGGCGAGCGCACCTTCTGCGCGGGGGCCGATCTCGGCCGACTGACGCCGCTTCTTACCCGCGCGCGTCCTGCGGAAGACGAGTGGGACGAGGCGCTGCTTGCCGAGCCCAAGATCCTCAATCGGGCGCTGCTGCGCCGCATAAATTTCACCACGCCGGTGATTGGCGCGCTGCGTGGCGCCATCGTTGCCGGAGGGATGGAACTTGCGCTCGCCTGCGATCTGCGCGTCGTCGCCGAGGACAGTTCACTCGGACTCATCGAGGTGAAGCGCGGCCTCATTCCGGCGGCGGGCGGCATCGCCCGGCTGTCGCGTCAGGTGTCATGGGCCGTCGCCGCCGAACTGTTGCTCGTCGGCGATCGTATTTCCGCGGCCGAGGCGCTTCGCGTCGGCCTGGTCAACCGCGTTGTACCAGGCAATGAGGTTCTGGCGACGGCGCGGCAACTTGCAAAGCAGATGGCGGAGAACTCCCCCCTCGCCATGCGCAAGGTGAAGGAGGCGATGCTCGATTCTTCAGGTCGCTCTATCGAGGAGGCCTTCGCAGTCGAGGATTCCTGCATCAAAGTGGTGCTGCGCTCGGAGGATGCCAAAGAAGGTTCTCGCGCCTTCATGGAAAAACGTAAACCCAACTTTAGCGGCCGATGAACGCCGCCGCCTGCCAGGCGAGTGCCTTGGCGGATTAACCCTTCACGAATTCGAAAAGGATACGCAGTGACTAAATATGTTTCTTTCGTTTGGGACGATCCGTTCCTCCTTGAGGATCAACTGACCGACGATGAGCGCATGATCCGCGATTCGGCGAAGGCTTTTGCAACGCGTGAACTTTTGCCGCGTGTCGAAGAAGCTTATCTTACGGAAAAGGCTGATCCGGGCATTTTCCCGTTGATGGGGAAAGCCGGGCTTCTCGGGGTAACGATGCCAGAAAGCTACGGTGGGGCCGCCGCTTCTTACGTTGCTTATGGGCTTGCCGCGCGGGAAATTGAGCGTGTTGATTCCGGCTATCGATCAATGATGAGCGTGCAGTCGTCTCTCGTCATTTATCCGATCTATGCCTATGGCTCGGAGGAACAGAGACAAAAGTATTTGCCGAAGCTTGTTTCCGGCGAATATATTGGCTGCTTTGGTCTGACCGAGCCTGACGCGGGCTCCGATCCGGGCGGCATGAAGACGCGCGCCGAAAAGATGCCGGGCGGCTATCGGCTGACGGGTGCAAAAACATGGATTTCGAATGCCCCGATTGCCGACGTTTTCGTGGTGTGGGCGAAGTCGGCGGCGCATGACGGTCAGATCAAAGGCTTCATTCTTGAAAAGGGAATGAAGGGCCTTTCGACGCCGAAGATCGAAGGCAAGCTTAGTCTGCGCGCTTCGGTCACCGGCGAGATCGTGCTCAACGATGTCGAGGTGTCGGAAGACGCGCTACTCCCCAACGCTTCCGGTCTCGCGGGACCCTTCGGTTGCCTCAACCGCGCCCGCTACGGCATTTCGTGGGGCACGATGGGGGCGGCGGAGGACTGCTGGTTCCGGGCAAGACAATACGGCCTCGATCGCAAACAATTCGGTCGCCCGCTTGCCGCCACGCAGCTATACCAGAAAAAGCTCGCCGATATGCAGACCGAAATTGCGCTTGGGCTTCTGGGTGCGTTGCGCGTTGGGCGTTTAATTGACGAAGGCAAGTTGGCGCCGGAGATGATCTCGATCATGAAACGCAATAACTGCGGCAAGGCCCTTGATATCGCGCGCGCGGCCCGCGATATGCATGGCGGGAACGGTATCCAGATCGGTTATCACGTGATGCGCCATGCGCAGAATCTTGAAACAGTGAACACGTATGAGGGTACGCATGACGTGCACGCCCTCATCCTCGGCCGTGCGCAAACCGGAATCCAGGCGTTTTTCTAATCTGAACGCCACCAGCGTGCGCAACTTCGTTGGTTAATTTACGGAGGGAATGGCATGAGCAAATCCATTGAAGAACGACTCAGGGCAATCGAGGATAGGGAAGAGCTGATCAAACTCAAGGCACGCTATGTAAATTACAACGACGGCGGTTGGCAGGGCCCAACCCATACGAATCCCGGTGCGGTCGCCGATCTGTTCACGGAAGATGGCGTGTGGGATGCCTTGCCGAATGCGGGCTATGCGAAAGGCCGCGCCGAGATCAAAGCCGTGTTCGAGAAATTTCAGGCTTTCAAATTTATCGTCCATTACGTGACCAATCCACTGATCGAGGTCGACGGCGATACGGCGACCGGTCATTGGCACGCACTGGTCGTTTCGACGATGCCGGACGACAGTGCGTTGTGGATCCTCGGTCTCTACGACGAACGTTATGTTCGAACCGAACAAGGCTGGAAAATAAAATCGCTGCGCTTCGAGGCGATCGTCACCGCCCCATATGAAATTGGCTGGGGAAAAGTACTGCAGCAGGCGACGGACAGTCGGTTGGATACGAGCCTTGCACCGCTGCTGAAAGGCAGCTAAGAGCAATAGGGGAGGGATGGGGCCCCGATGAAGGGGTTCGCCATGGCTGGTATCGCAAAATCGCCACCGAGAAAATTCGCCTGCTTCTGGGAGGCATCCCCGATATTAAGCTGCACTGAGTCTGCCGGGTTCTCACAATCCCGCGCAATCAAAACTCACGCGGAAAGCTTCTGACCTACTACGCGCAGGGGAGCCTTTTCGCTTAGGATGGCATCTAGAAAAAAATGGTATTCCCATGATTACACTTCCCCTACAGCTATTCGGCAACATTACAACGCCCGAAGGCGACCGAAGAGCCATGCTCTGCATGGACGAAGACAGGATGGACGAGGCTGTCGTTCAATGGTGGGATGGCGGCGCTGAACCTGGCGCGTACATGATGAAGATGGCTCGACAAGTCGATGGCACGCTATTAGCAAAAGTGGCTAGCGTATTTAGGATAAATGAGGGTGGTGGTCTTTGGCTTCCACCAAAACTTACGGATGAGGAGGTTACGAACGCTAGCGAATTTAAGGCCGTGTTGCATGAGGAAGATGGGCTGCTTAAAGGCGAATGGTCGTCTACTGCTGGCCGAAACGGAGAAGTAACCCTTCGACCGATGGAAACTACTGAAGAACTCGTGCCGGATGAATGTTCTACTTGGAACGAATTTAAGCGCTGGGCTTCGCGGGTACGTGATGAATTCGATACCATTTATTTTCGAGGTCATGGAAGCAATCATTTCCCGCTTAAGACGTCACTGCACCGTATGGGAAGGCATCGCGTAGAGCGTTACTGCTCGGACACTTTATGGGATTTTCGGGCTCATGCTGAGGCCATCTTGGGCCTGTCGTTTGATATGGCTAACGCCAATGACTACTCCATGCTTCTTGGATTGGCCCAGCATCACGGTTTGCCATCCCCGCTACTAGACTGGACAAATTCACCTTACATCGCCGCTTTCTTTGCTTTTTCTGATGCAATCGAATCCAAAACGATTCGGCCAGATGCTACGCATGTGCGTGTCTACGCCTTAACTCGGGAGTTTGTAATCAGCTCATCAAACGCAAGGGTAACCCTTCCATATCATTCTCCGTACGTTTCCACACTGACGATAGGGGGGAGAAACAACCCTCGGTTGTATGCTCAACAAGGGCAATTCTTAGTGACCAATGTTGCAGAGCTTGAGCGGTTCTTATGCTCGATGGAGAAAAATTCCGGACGCAAGATACTGGCTGCAGCCGACGTCCCTGTCGATTGCGCGAGCGAAGCTCTTGAAGACTTAAAGTTTATGGGTCTAACGGCTGCTAGTTTGTTTCCCGGTCTTGACGGGGTTGGACAGATGCTTAGGCATCAGATGTCGTTTAAGCGTAAAGCTGAACCTGTTCCCGGTATGCCTTCACTCGGTACCGAAAAGTCTTAGGCGTGATCTGTAGACCTATTTCTCTTCGAAAGGGAAAGACAAGTTACCCATATATCTAAAACTATGCGTAGTTTTCTGCCCGCGTTAGAATTTTCTTAATTTTACATAATACACATTATAGGACATTACTACGCGATTGGATCATTCGTTTTCGGCGTAATAAGTTCGCAGCCGTGAAGCTGAATTGTGGTTTGTTGGATTGGTAAGAACGCGACAGACTAAATGGAGTTCGATGTACGAAACGCCTGCCAAAAGCAGGCGTTTTTTTTCGATTGCGATCTTGCGATACCAACGGCGGCGGCCGGCAGAGTCCCAAGGGCGGCAATACCTGAGTCGGAAATATAGCGGCCTAAGCGCCGCTGACCATGCCGGAAACATAGCGACCATCTAAACATGAAAAGCCTATTCACAGCAGCAAAAAACGCTGCTAAGTCTGCCGGTGTTCGATTTTCGCTGCATCCGTCCTAAGTTCCCGCCCAAAGCCTTCCGTAAAATGCTCAGGACCGCTACGCTCAAAAGTCACGCCACATAAACCCGTGGCATGCCGTTTGCCCTGTGAGATTAAAGTAAACCCCTTCGGGGTGCGTACGGCTGATTTTTGGGGCGAGAACTCAGGACGGAAGCAGCTAGCACCGAGAAAGTGAACACCAGCAGCAGATTTAACGAGGGGCTTCAAACTAGGCCAGATGCAGTTTTTTAAACCACGAAAGGAATATAAACATGACAACTATACTACAAATCGAAATGATTAACGCGATAGCAACAGACGAGCTAACCCCGCTGAACGGAGGGGAACCGACGAGCCACAAAGACGCGACGACCTACGCTGACTGCATCATTAACACCAACCAAGACAAAGGGGTATTCGCGAGCTTGCTTAACGCAGGTTTAGTATGGCATTCAGGAAGTGGCCGCGATGCTACTTTAGGACTCACAGAAGCGGGCTTCACCCGATACAAATTCTACAGCCCCTTTTAGCATCAAGGAAAAGCCAAACCTTTGACCAGCAGCGGCGGAGCCGCTGCTACGGTCACAGGTGGCTCAACGGCAGAAGGCCCGGGCGTTTGGTTTTTTGCCTGCCAGCTATCGAAAAACCCTTCATGAACTATGTATCGACACTGATCAACCGTCGTCTCGTAGCGCGTGCCCTGTTGAGTACGACAACGACAATCCTCGTCGGCACCGGTACGAATGATGTAGCAGGCCGCAGGAACCGGTGCAACCGTTGGCACCGTGATT
>JAYUGL010000208.1:0-12453 GCA_043738385.1 Sterolibacteriaceae bacterium | reverse complement strand
TCGTGGCAACTCCAACGTCGAGCCACTTCAAAGTAGCATCCGCCGCATTGGAACGCGGTCTGCATGTATTTGTCGAGAAACCGCTCTGTCTTGATCCGACCCAGAGCAGGACGCTCGCCGAGTTGGCGAAAGCCAGGAAGCGCACTACCCAGGTTGGTTATCACAACCGATTCATCGGCACTTTCCGCGAGACTCGGCGTTTGGTAAAGGCCGGGGCGCTGGGTGAGGTCTACCACGTCAGCGGCAGCGCATTTGGGCAGGTGGTGATAAGGCCGAAAAGCGGCAATACCTGGCGTTCCAAGAAGTCGGAAGGCGGCGGTTGCCTTCACGATTACGCCTCGCATGTGGTTGACCTCATGAACTTTATCGTGGGCCCGCCGGAGCGGGTTCTCGGCGCGCACCTGCGCAGCATCTACTCGAAGGATGTCGAGGATGCGGTCTACGCGACGCTCTTATACCCCGGCAGTGCGAGTGGCCAGCTTGAGACAAACTGGAGCGACGACACGCATCGCAAGATGAGCACGACAATCACGGTCTTCGGCACCAAGGGAAAGATCATCGTTGATCGGCAGGAGTGCAAACTCTATCTGCGCCAGGGAGCTGAATTCGAACAGTACCCGGCCGGCTGGACCATACGCTACATCACCGACCTGCAGGCGCCGGTGGCGTATTACCTCCGTGGGGAGGAGTACTCATCCCAGATCGACGCCTTCGTCGATGCCATCAAGAGCGGCGCTGTGGGTCACGAGAACTCCTTTGCCAGCGCCTTCGAGACCGACCATGTGATCGACCTGATCATGAAGGCCGGGCAGGGCAGGGGTTGATCATGGACCGGATACTATTTGGCGACAATCAGTTCTTCGGCATCAACCACATGTCTGAAGAGAAGGCGCGTGCTCAGGCCATGCAGTTCAAGGACACGCCATCCATCATGCGGATTCTCGACCAGGCTTACGATGCCGGAATCAAGGGTTTCATGTGCACCACGCATGATCGCATTGGCGAGATCGCCGACATCGTCCGTGAAAATCCGCAGCGCTATCCGAACTTCGAGTTCTATCCCGGCATGCCTTACGCGCACAAGTACGCGAACTCGATCGGCGAAGTCGGGATGCTCGAAACGCTGCGGCGTTTCGCGCCGGGCAGTATCGTTGAAACGCTGTTCAAGGGCGCGATCTCCGCGGTGACTCAGGACATGGAGAATCCGACAAAGCTTCTGGTGGATGCCGAGATGAAGCGTTTTGCCGGGCTGAAAACGCCAGTCGTGTTCCTCCAGAACGTGGTGACCGATCTGCTGCTCGGCCTGAAGCTCAACCACATGTTTGCCATCTTCGCGCGGCATGTCGAGGAAAAATATGGCGCGGAGGCCGGCTTCATCACCATGAACCTTCCGCTGCTGGTGGATACGCTGGAGCAAGTCGGCATAAAGAACCCAATCGTGTGCGCCAACATCAACAAGATCGGCTTCCGTATGTCCGGTGGTGTTGACACCTACCGCGACCTGATCCGGTCCGGGCGTTGCCGGACCATCGCGATGTCGATTTTCGCCTCGGGTGCGATCCCTCCGAGGGAGGCGATCGAGTGGGTTTGCGGCCTTGATGGGTTGCACTCCATCGTGTTCGGCGCCTCCTCGCCGGGTAACATCCGACAGAGCAAGGAATTGATCGAGCAGGCTTGGGGTTTGGCGCCCGCTCGGTGAAATTGATTGCAGGAACATTTGATTGACCCCGGCTTGAGGATGGAAACGATGAACCAGCAAGTGAGGCTTCTGAATGTTGACGTGGACGATGTCACCATGGACGAACTTGTCGACACGTTTCGGGAGGGCGTGATGCTGACGCTTCACGTCGACATGATCATGAAGCTTCAGAAGGATCGCGAGTTCTATGAGCTCCTGCCGCGTTTCGACGTGGTCACCTGCGACAGCCAGATCCTGGTTTCAGCCGCGAAACTGCTGGGTACGCCACTCAAGGAACGTGTGTCGGGCTCGGACTATTTCCCGCGTTTCTATACCAAATACAAAGACGATCCGAGCGTGACGGTGTTTATTTGCGGTGGTGAGCCTGGCGTGGCCGAGATCGCGAAAAAAAATGTGAATGCAAAAGTGGGCAGGGAGTTGATCGTGGCGACCAACTCGCCCTCGCGCGACTATGATCGCAGCCCGGCCGAGTGTGAGCGGCTAATCGCCCAGATCAACGACTCGAAAGCCAGCGTACTTTTAGTTGGACTGGGTGGAGGCCGGCAGGAAAAGTTCATCTTCAAGTATCGGGACCGCCTGCCACACGTAAAGCTCTTTCTGCCGCTCGGTGGAACCATCGACTACGAAGCCGGCACTTTGGGGCGGCCCCCGGCGTGGATCACGAACTATGGCTTAGAGTGGCTCTATCGCCTGCTGCGCGAGCCGCGACAGCGCTGGCATCGCTACCTGGTGCACCAGCCGCCAGTCCTTTACCATCTCGCCCGACAGAAGCTGGGATTGTACAAGAACCCTTTCGCCGAAGGCCGGGGAAGTGCGCAATGACCCTGACGCGATGCGGCATTCAAATCAATAACGGACAGAGCGCGACATGAGTCTGCCAAATCTCAGCTACATGATGAATGTTGGCCAGTTGCGCTATATTCAGTCGGTTTACGAAACGGCGGAACACCGCAATCCCGATCTGGCGGTTCGCGACCTGCTGCCAATGTTGCAGCGTTGGGGCGGTGATTTGCGCGGCAGGCTGCGTCTTGCCAAAATGCGTTCGCAACCTTTCTACTACTATATCCTCGCCCGGACCAGATATTACGATGAGGTATTCCTTGATGCAATGTGCGACAAAGCCGATTACATCGTCAATATCGGTTGCGGCAGCGATACCCGCGCCTATCGATTCAGCCATCTGCTGAAACAGAAAGGCATCCGGGTGCTGGAGTGCGATCAGCCGCAGGCTATTCACGCCAAACAGCAAATCGTTCAGCAGCATTGGCCCACTGATCACGTCGAGTATCTATCCATAGACCTCAATGATGATTCGTGGCCTGACTTCGATCAGTGGCTCAAACGAAATCGCGGCGCGAACATACTGGTGATGATGGAGGGGGTCAGTCCTTATGTGAACGCCGACTCCTTCGGCCGATTTCTGGATCTGCTGGCGATCGGGCTTCACGCGGGCAGCCGTATCGCGTATGACTTCAAGCTGCGTGGGGTTGTCGAGAACTTTGGCCGTTCCGACCGAACGCGGACCCCCTTCAGGCTGTCCGACGCACGCGACCAGGTGGTTGCATACCATGAGGCACATGGCTATCAGATCGAGCATCTTGAGTTCAGCGCCGATCTGTCGCGGCGCATGCTACAGAACCTGTCAAGCTCAAACGCCTCTCCGTTTCAGGAAGATGGGCTCGTGCGACTCCTGTTGCCGAATACCCTCTGTGGCGCGAAGAGTGCATTGCAAGAAGCCATTCAAGCGTGAGATGCAAAGCGCCGGCAGATGGGGTAGAAGCCGATTTTCGAAAATGCTTTGTGGGCGAGGTGATAGGAAACGCCAGCGATGAAGGATAGGGTAATTTCCGCACATGAGCCGGATATGTCGAGGGAGTACAAAACGGTCTTTTCGTGGTGTCCATCGCGTTCCTTGCTGGCGAGCATCCGTGCGTATCAACGGCATCCGGGTTCGCGCAATCCGCTTTTCGTGTTCGCCCGGAAAATTGCGGTTCTGCGCCACCGGTTCTGGAGCGCTGTCACGGGGAATGATATTCCCCTCAATACCCGGATCGGGGGAGGGCTCCTGCTCCCTCATCCCAGCGGAGTGGTCATCCATCATGGCGCGCTGATCGGGCCAGATTGCCTTATTTTTCAACAGGTGACCATCGGCCGTGGGCATGTAAGCGGATGTGTCCCCCAAATTGGTGGCCATGTTGATATCGGTGCAGGCGCGAAAATTCTGGGCACTGTGAAGATTGGCGATCATGCGCGCATTGGCGCAAATGCGGTGGTATTGCAGGATGTGCCTGAGAGCAAGACCGCAGTCGGCATTCCTGCGGTTATTGTTGTCGAATAACTGCGAAGGTCTTCGGTTCGGCTAACCTCTACACTGTCCCGTTCTTACTCCCTATGTCGTGGTCATAGATCAGGCGGTATGTGACAGTTTATAGCGCTATCATGGGACATGCTCATTCATGGTTCACACTTCCTGATGCCACAGACTCTTCCCACGCCGTGGTCCCGTGCCTTCATTGCCTTGAACGCCGAATAGGGGACCGTTGATGTATTCAATGCCCAAACCTCCTTCGCATGCTGCGGCATTGTGCTCGTACGAAACCTACCGTGATACCAGCTTTTTCTCGTCTCTTGATGGCCTGCGCTGCCTGAGCATCTTAGCGGTGATCTGGTATCACACGGGGGCTAGTGTTGAGGGACTGGCGTTGGCGCAGAAAGGCTATCTGGGAGTCGACCTGTTCTTCGCCATCAGTGGGTTTCTGATAACGACACTCCTGCTGCGTGAGCAGGAACAGAGGGGCCGAATCTCGCTCAGGGCGTTCTATATGCGACGGACGCTACGAATATTCCCTCTTTATTATGCGGTGATTCTGCTGTACGTGATCGTTACCTGGGCGCTGGAGCGATCCACATCGGTGGGGCAGCAGTTTTTCGCCAACTTGCCTTACTTTCTAACTTATACCTCGAATTGGTTCGTCCATCTGGACGGACGGGTGATCTTCTACATCGCTTGGTCGCTCGCGACCGAGGAGCAGTTCTATCTGGTCTGGCCAACTGTCGAGAAAATGCTGCGAGGCTGGCGAGCTGCCGGGCTAATCGTCATTTTTCTGATTGCCCGCGAGCTCTTAGAGACCGCCATTTTGTCCGGTCATTTGCCCGACCGCCCCTTGTGGACCGTGATCGTTCTTAGCATCCACCCAGCGATTCTGGGTGGGGTGCTGATGGCCCATGTTCTTCATGACCAGCGATCCTTCGAATTGGCCAGGAATTTGTTGGGTAGCCGATGGATGGCTCCATTGATTCTTGCGGTGCTGCTTGCTGGGCTTGAAGTGGGATTCCCGCGCTGGACAACATGGACGTTGATGGTCTTGCTGGTCGGATCGGTTGTGATCCGGGAATCGAATGGCCTTGGCCCGTTGCTAAAGTGGCGCCCTGTCGCGCACATTGGCCAAGTGAGCTACGGCATGTACTTGATGCACATGCTTGTTTTTCATGCGGTGAAACGCCTGTTTGATCCGCTGATTGGACAGGAGCATGCATGGCTCTGGTTCCCCGCTACGGTAGTGGCGACGACGTTTGTGGCCACCATCAGCTTCCGTTACTACGAGTCGCGGTTCCTGCAACTTAAGAAGCGGTTTTCACGCCTACAGATGCTCCATCCAGTTGGCGCCAACGCTGTCTCGTCACCCCATGTGTAATCATCATGGACGCACGGCTACAAATTTGTGAGGCAGGCCGTAGCGCGGAAGGCGCTTTGATCCAATGCGCGTAAAGGTATTCCGCTGAAAGGTACGCTCAAGCAGCTACAACGCAGTCAATTCATATAATGCAGCAATGATCCGACTATTTATCCTTTTGCTTTGCCTGTTAGTGCTTGGTCCTGCCGGAGCTGCGCAGTCTTCCCCCGGGCGCAACCCAAGCAACCCAATCACGCTGTCTCTGGTGCAGTCTCGCGTTGCTGACGGATCAACGGATATATGCGTCGCGCCCTGCACGGTGTTCTTCGATGCGAGTGGAACGACTGATGCCAGCGTGACCAGATATCCTTTCCACGAAATTCAATACACGTGGAGTTTTGGTGATGCGGCGGGCGGCACCATGTGGGCTTATGGCAGCTCGACTACGAACAGCAAGAACGTGTCCTACGGGCCAGAGGCCGCTCATGTATTTGAAAACTCGGGCACTTACACAGTCACGCTCACGGCCTACGATGGAACGAATACCAAGTCGACCATGACCAGCGTGACGGTGACTAACGCGGATACCTATTTTTCAACCACGAACACGGTCTGCGTATCCACGTCAGGGATTTTTATCGGTTGTCCCAGTGGAGCAACGCATGCCTCTGCGACATCAGACTTTGATGCGACGATTGCGACCTACCAGGCAATCGGCAAACGCATCCTGTTCCGCCGTGGTGAGTCTTTTGATGCGTCGGTAAATGCGGTTGTGAGTTACGCCGGTCCGGGCCTGATCGGCTCCTACGGAAGTGGAAGGACAGCCAGGATCACCGCAAGTTTTGCCACGAGCTTCACGCAGATGCTTCAGTTCTCGGGCTCTGCAAAGGATTGGCGCGTCATGGACTTGGAGTTTGATGGCACGGGAACTCCCGCCACGTCAATCGGCATTGACCTGCAAGCGGGCAGGCAATACACGTTGTTGCGCCTCAATCAGCACCATATCGGCACCTACTGCAACAAGGCCGCCAGCATCGACGAAGCAGCGCTGGTGGACTCAACCATGAGCGCGATGACGTCCAGCCCCGGTGCGACATTTGGCTGGTTCGGCGGCACGCTGAATGGGTACCTGGCGCTGATGGGTAACTCCGTTGTCCAAGGCGGCGGAACAACGCAAGGTCACAACTTCCGTATTCCCGGCGCACAGAAGGCAGTCATCAGCAATAACACGCTTGATCAAGGGCCGGGCTTCACCGCTATTGACATGCACGGGTATAGCGGTGTTACGTTCAATGGAACATTTAAATCGGGAAATCCGACATTCACGTTTGCAAAGCAGGACGTTTCACTTTGGGTCAATGGTGCGGCAGTCAATACATCGGCGGTGTCCGGCATTCCCACTGTCAGCAGCTTTACCTCGACTTCGATCACGATGTCCAGCAATGCGACATCGACCGGCACATTCCGGGTTGGCGTGAATCAATGGACGGGACAGTATGCCGAAAAGATCATTATTTCGGACAATAAGTTTATTGGGGGAACGGCAAGTTCCGGCGTGGTCGCCATAGGCCCGCAGAATGCGCAGAGCAACGAGCCGATGCGTGACGTCATCGGCGAACGCAACTGGTTTATCGGCGCCCGCCCAACCAGGCGAACGAATTTTCAGTGCTATTCAGTTTCCGCTTCGACCAGTACATTCCGCAATAACTTGTGCGGCAATATGTATGACACGACCGACAGCTTTCTTTTGGTCGATACGAAGAACGGTACAGGCATAGAACCGGCACCGAATCTGGTCTGGGCGTATAACAACAGTTTTTATAGTTCAACAAATTCCGGTGCGACAATGATCCAATGGACGAAGCATGACAGGAACATGGTCGCCAAAAATAATCTGGCCTATGCACCAAATGCAAAAAAAAGTTACGACTGGTCGACCGGTGACCCTCCCGGCGTTGTCTATGATCCGGGTTCATTTAATCCAACCACTTGCGCGTCATGCAATTCGTCCAACAGCCAGATGAAGGGCACGAACCCGAACTTCGCCAATTCCGCACTTAAATCGGTGACGGACTGGAAACCAACCAGCGGTTATGCCATTGGCGGTGGCACTTCAGTCCCGGTATTGTCTGACTTCGTCGTCGTTGCCGAGCCGTCGCCGCGTCACATTGGAGCGGTATTCACTAATACAGAAAATGCGCGCAGGACAGGAAAATAAGTGAGGCTGGCGTGGAAGGCGCCTTGATCCAATCGGGGCCGAATCATTCTCTGAAAAAATATACCTGGCGGATAAAATTCGGAATGGTGGGGAGATTGGCGCAATGTGTAGTGTTCCATACTTGGATTTGAGCAGAGCCTCGGGCCCCCACTGAAAATTGGTCTTCAGCGATCCTTCATTTCTATTCCTGTTTCTGCCACTGGTACTCATTGGGTATTTCGCCGTACCCCGTCAACTGAAAAATGCCGTTCTGCTGGCGTCGAGCCTCTTGTTTTACGCTTGGGAAGAAAAGCTGTTCGTGCTGGTCATGTTGGGCTCGATCCTGTTCAACTATGGTGTGGGGATCGCGGTTGATCGATGGCATGGACATGCTAGCGGACGGACGATATTCACCCTGGGTATCGTCGGCAACCTGCTTGCGCTTGCCATCTTCAAGTCCGCAAATTTCCTGGTCGAAAACCTGAATGTCGCGCTGGTCGCGCTCGGGATTTCTCCGATCCACATGTCCCATGTGCACCTTCCAATCGGGATTTCCTTTTTTACGTTCCAGGCGATGTCGTACCTGATCGATTTGCGCCGCCGAGATGTCTCGGTGCAGCGCAATCTTCTCGATTTTGCGCTCTACAAGTCCTTATTTCCGCAGTTGATTGCCGGTCCAGTCGTACGCTACCGCACTGTCGAGCATGAGATTCACTTGCGCCGGGTGTCAGTCGAGGATTTTGCCGCCGGGGTCCAGCGCTTCGTCATCGGTCTTGCCAAGAAAACCATGATCGCCAATGGCGCCGGATTGCGCGCCGACATGATCTTCACCCTTCCAGCAGCGGAGCTGACTACGCCGATCGCATGGCTTGGCTCGTCTGTTACACGTTGCAGATCTACTTTGATTTTTCCGGTTATTCGGATATGGCGATCGGCTTGGGAAGGATGTTCGGCTTCCATTTTCTGGAGAACTTTCGCTATCCATATATTGCCGGGTCGATCACCGATTTCTGGCGACGGTGGCATATTTCCCTGTCAAGCTGGTTCCGCGACTACGTCTACATTTCACTCGGCGGTAATCGCAAGTCTGATGTGCGAACCTATTTCAACCTTGTTGTGATTTTCACGCTGTGCGGCTTGTGGCACGGCGCAAGCTGGAACTTTTTGATCTGGGGGCTTTGTCATGGCGCTTTGCTGGTGATCGAGCGTCTCGGATGGATCAAGGTCGTTGAGAGCGCACCGGCATTGCTGCGTCATGGTTATGTGATGCTGGCGGTCATGGTGACCTGGGTTTTTTCCGCGCCGATACCTTGCCGCAGTCGTGGGCATATCTGTCGGCGATGGCTGGACAGGTCAATACCGACCTGCGTGCTCAGCCGCTCGGATTTTTTCTGGATCCTGAAATCCTCCTCATTCTGTTGGTGGGTGTGATCGGATCCACCCCGCTGCCCGCCATGCTATGCAATCGGCTGGTGACGGGCATGTCCGCAATGGTGCGAAATACGGTCGAGCTTGCGGTGTTCGGTCTGTGCTGCTCTTCGGTTGCGTCGATCTTGTCGCCGCGGGCACCTACAATCCTTTCATTTACTTCCGCTTCTAGATGTCCGGACCAGCGCTCAAAAGCATGGCAGGCAGCGGCAAATCCACCGCAATGATTGCGCTGTTCGTCACGGTGATTTGCGCTTTGCTTGGCGCCACGCTAAGAAACATTGCCGCCGGTCCCGGCGCCATCCGCGAGGAACAGCAAGCGCCGACGCCTCTGCTCCCGCATGACCTTCGCTCGGCCGCGGCGTTTCCCGGTGCCTTCAAATGGTATTTCACGCAGCGTTTCGGCTTTCGTGAGGCCCTGATACGCATGCATGGGAAACTGAAGGTCGGATGGCTCGGCACCAGTTCGAACCGGCAAGTCGTGCTGGGGCGGGAGGGTTGGTTGTATGCGACCGACGATCAGGCGCTCGACGACCACCGAGGCGTCCGCCCATTTACCAAGGGCGAGCTGGATGCATGGGTCGCGGCTTTACGCGAAAGGACGCACTGGCTGGCCCAGCGCGGCATTTCTTGTCTGCTGGTGATCGCGCCGAACAAGGAGACGATCTATCCTGAATATCTGCCATTGAGGTTGGCGCCGGCCGGCGCAACCACGCGCCTTGATCAACTGACCGAGACGCTGGTGTCCGCTCCCGATATTTCATGGCTCGATTTACGGCCGGTCATGAGCAAGGCGCGTGAGGCCTCTCGCATCTTCTATCGAACCGATACCCACTGGAATGCAATCGGCGGCTGGTTCGCGGCGCGCGCCATCGTTGACCGTATTCCCGACCAGCACATGCATCCACTCCCCGACACAGTCGTCCCCACGGCCCTCACCAAGACGATCCTCGATGGCGGAGATCTCGCGCGGATGCTCGGCCTCGCCAAGGATCTTCCGGAAGAAGACTGGTGGCCGACGCCTGCCTCGGCGGCGCTTCACGATGATTCGAACGCGCCATTGACGTGGAAAACACTGGACGTGATATTTCGCAAAGACGTGATCGCAATGCGCCCCAACGGTGGCTTAACCGCGGTTATTTTTCGCGATTCTTTTGGCGAAGCACTGATTCCCTGGCTCTCGCCGACGTTCGGGCGCACGGTATGGCGTTGGGACTACGGCTTCGATCACGCGCTGATTGAGCGCGAGCGACCCTCGGTGGTCATTCAACAGCTTGTCGAACGCAAACTGACGACGATTGGCCCGGACGGAAACCCGGTCGCGAAGCGCTGAATCTAAAGTACCAAGGTCATGGCATGAACCATTCCATATCCAACCCAAGCGCTGATCGTCGATTGACTCCCGCCAATCGGGGCGGGAGTTTCGGAGAACAGACTTATCCACTCCTTTAATGAACCACCGCCCCCATATCGCGGATTCCGGGCTGGGTGGTGAAGAGGAGGTCGGACCGCACCGGGACAGAGACGCCCTGCCCGCAGGGGTAGGTGGCGCCCGTACAGGTAGGTTTCCAGTTTGTTGCCGGACCTGTTATCAAAGGTGGCCCGACGGTGAAGAGCGGAGTCGTGCTCTTGATTTGAGCGTTGGAAGAGTTGTTCGAGGCCACGGTATTGGTCGCGCCCGGATCTTCGAGAAATATCGGACCCGCGCTAAGCGCTGCGCTGTTCAGCGCATTGGGTGCATAGGCCACATTGTTCCGGAGGGTTACCCTATCAACTCGGGGCGATAAAGTTACCATCGTAAATCCGCTGGTGTTGGTGTCGTACATTGAGTTGTTGTACACCCAAATATCCTGCGGGGCTGGTTCAATTCCTGTCGAATTTTTTGTATCGATGAAAGCAAATCTGTCGGACTTGTTGCCCTGAGACACTACCGTATTGTTGCGCAGGGTAACCAGCCGGGCTGATATGTTAAAAGCCGTGAGACCAGCGCTGCCACCACCCGGCCCAAACGAATTCCGCTCCGCGATTATGTTTCTCATCGGCTCGTTGCTCTGTGAGTTCTGCGGCCCGATCGCGACATGGCCGCTGTATGCCGTGCTGCTGATGAGTTTATTGTCCGTGTAGATTTGTTGCTCGGCATATTTTCCCGTCCAGACACCGCCGATGCTGAAGCCGTGTGCGTCAATATTCGTGAAGCCGGCGCCGGGCGTCAGCGTGTTATTGCTGACGACCAGCTTGCTTGCGCCGGGGAAGCGCAAGGCGTGTCCACTGTGACCGGCGCCAAGATTGACCGAACTCCCCATGATGGCAAGGTAACCATTAATGGTTCCCGAAAATGTGCCGAAGCCGAAAGTGTCGCGAGTCGTTCCCATCAAGGTATCCACGACTGCATTTTCATCACCATTGAATTTGGTGCTGTAAATACCGACATCATGGATGTTGGCTCGCAGGACAAGAATCCGGTTGACCCCGTTTTCTCCCTGAATGCCGCGAGAAGATGAGGGAGTGAGCGTGCCGTCAAACTCCAGATCCATCACCCGCCAATCGTTGGCTCCCGGGAAAAAGTCAAGCGTGGGGGTGAAGCTGCTGGAGAATGTAGCCAGAATCTTCGCCGTGTTGCCGATGCCGGCGTAGGAACCGATCAGGCCCGGTCCGGCTGCGGAAACCCGCGCTGACGCCCCGGCCGTGAATGTTTCTCCGCGTCTGAACAGAATCCGCCGCTTGCCCGCAGCAAGGGCAGCGGATGTGGCGACTTCGAAATCGGAGGATGTGACTTGGCTTGCTCCGGAAGGACAACCGGCGAAATTACCCGAAGTCGAAATACAGGTGGTGGTGCCGGCGAAGACCGTGTTCGGATCGGAAACGGTGATCTGGGTGCAACTGTTCGAGGCATCCGGGTTCGTGCCATCTTTTGCCGTGAGCGAGACGTTGTAGGTCCCCGGTGTTTCGAACACATGCGCGGCCACCGGACCGGTGGCGGAGTTCTTGCTGTTGACGCGAGGATTGCTGCCACAAGCCCAATAACCTTGTCCGGCGGTTAGCGCGGTCCCACAGCTTCCCGCCGCTCCGGCAACCATATCACCGAAGGTCCATCGATACTCGATATCGTGGAAAGGCCGTGTCGTTGCTGGGGAACTTGTGCTCGTTGCGTCAAAGAATACGGTCAACGGCGCAACTCCCGACACGCGGCTCGCGACTGGCCTAAGCGATATGGGGCTGCCCTGCGGGAGGGTCGCGCACCCGCCGGGAGGAGGGAGGCCTTTCGGTGCCGAAAGCTGATTGGGTGCCGAAAGCTGATTGGGGATACTCCAGGTGGCAGGGACGGTGGCGACGACGGTTCCTGATACCAGCGCGGCGCCGTTCATGGTCCAGATGGCGACCTCGCCATTGGGGCCGCGCCAAAGAATGTCCGCCTTGCCATCCCCGTTGAAGTCGCCCACCCCGTTTATCGTCCA
>JAYUGL010000207.1:0-4565 GCA_043738385.1 Sterolibacteriaceae bacterium | reverse complement strand
GCTGTTTGCGCTTGTCGCCGAACGACTGTCGGCGTTTTATGAGCATGGCCAATGGATCACCGAGGCGCAGGGCGCGACGCTGGCGTCGCAATGGCTGTCGCGTTCCAGGACCCACTGGGCGCTGGCCGAGCGGCGGTTGGTGTCCGACCTGAGTGACACGCTGGCACGCCGCATCGCCGCAACGCTGTCGCGCGAGGCCGGGCTTTACACCGCCCATGAAATGATGGAAGCGCTGGACCCGAATCACCCGTCGGACGTGGCATCCAATCTGCGCGATGAATGTGAACGTTTGTTGCGCGAGCACGGGGTGACCGAGTAGCGCCGCATGAATCAGCGGCGCGATGATTTCGGTTCCGTGCGTTTTAGCCTTGGCTGGCTTCAACGGTATACTGACTGAAAATCCCAAACAACAATATGGAGGAGACACACATGAAACCTGTACTCATTTACGATCCCGAAGTCTATGCGGTGGCCTCGCAGTTCCCCGCGGTGAATGTCGCCGATGCCAAGGGCACACGGGCGCTTTTTGCCACGATGCTAAAGGCCGCCGCGCCGCCCGGCGGGCCAAAAGTTGATCCGCGCGTGGCCCAGGCTGAGCGCAAAATTCCCGGCCCGGCCGGCGCCCCCGAAATTCCGGTGCGCATCTATACACCCAAGGGCTCCGCTGGCGCGCGGCCGGCGTTTGTGAATTTTCATGGGGGCGCATTCATTCTCGGTGACCTCGAAACCGAACACCCGCGCTGCCTCAAACTTTCAGCCGAAGGCGGCGCCGTGGCGATCGGCGTCGACTACCGCCTCGCCCCGGAACATCCGTTTCCGGCAGGCCCCGAAGATTGCTACGCCGCCGTTAAATGGGTGGCCGACAATGCCGCATCGCTGGGCGTTGATCCCAACAAAATCGTCGTCGGTGGCGGCAGCGCCGGCGGCGCATTGACCGCTGCGGTGGCGCAGATGGCGCGCGACCGGGGCGGGCCGGCGCTGGCCTTGCAGATGCTGTTCTACCCGGTGATCGACGACCATTGCGATACCGAATCCATGCGCGCCGGACGCGACGCCTATGTCTGGAACACCAAGCATTCGCTGGACATGTGGAACCACTACATCGGCACAGATCGCAGCAAGGTGTCGCCCTATGCCGCACCGGCGCGGGCTGCCGATCTGTCCGGCCTGGCGCCGGCCTATGTCATCACCTGCGAGCACGATCCGCTGCGCGACGAGGGACTCCTCTACGCCATGCGCCTGATGCAGGCCGGCGTGCCAGTGGAACTGCACAACTACCCGGGCACGGTGCACGGCTTCGACCTGCTGACGCCGTCCGCTGTTGCCGCGCGCGCCTTCGATGATTGCGTCGCGGCGTTCAAGCGGGCGACCGCTTAAGGTCTACTCAAGCCAGAGTCGCCGCCAGCCGGCGTGGCCGAGGCGGCGCAGGGTTTCGATGTTGCGCTCGAAGATTTCCGACGCATCGGGAAAAGCCACCACCGCGCGGTCGATGCTCGCCTCGCGCAGCAGGTGCAGCGTCGGGTAGGGCGAACGATTGGTGTAGTTGTCGATATCGTCGCTGTCGCTGCCGGAAAATTCGTAGTGCGGATGCAGGCTGGCGATCTGAATCACGCCATCGAATCCCAGACGCTTGAGCGTGGCATTGGTCTCGCCAAGAAAAAAATGGTAGTCGATGAAGTCGTTCATCACCAGCGGATGGATCAGCAGCGTGGTGTCGATCTCGGCCGTATCGGTCTGCGCCAGGAGTTGCAGTTCGTGTTCCAGTTCGGCCAGCAGTGTATCGGCGGTGGTCGCCGCGGTGACCGCATAACGGATCTGTTGCTTGACGTGCACCGCCTTGGCAAACGGACACAGGTTGAGCCCGATGACGGCGCGCTCTAGCCAGCGTCGCGTGGCGACGACGACTTCGTCAACCATCGCATCGGCACAGGGCGTCAACACTTGCGGGGTGGCGATGGCAACTCCGTCCTAGCGTATTTCGCACAGCACCGCATCATGCCGTCGCAGCGTGCCGCCGGTCAGCACGCGGGCAGTCATGCCGCCATGTCCACGCATCGCGTTGTAACCGCCGCGGCCCAACACCTGTTCCATGCGCGAGCACGGGTCGCAGGTGCCGGTGACCTCAAGCACCACATCGGAACCGATGCGCAGGATCAGGGGCTGGTCCTTGAACAGTGAATGGGCGGCGAGCAGGTTGAGCCCTGATACCACCAGGTTGCGCCTGAGCAATGCAGGGTTGGCCTCAGAAAGCCCGGTGAAGGCAGCAATGATCGGCAGGTGCTCGGCCTGGATCAGCGTCACCTGCCGCATGCCGCCTTCACCTCCACTCGTGCTGCGGTCGCCTTCGAGGCCGCGCGAGGCAATGGCAATCACAGCATTGACGCCGACGGTCGCTGCGCCGCGCCGCGGACGCAGGTAGATGGCCTCAATACGACCCGGCAGCGGAAACTGTCTTGCTAGGCTGCGCAGATCGCTGCCTTCGTCTTCGGTGCTCGTGCTCATGGATGTCCGTGCATGCGCGGCGCCTATTGTCGCCCCGATTCCTCGCGGATGACTTCGCCCTCAATGGTCACGCCTTCCTTGGTTGTTCCATCCTGGGCGCGGCGTTGCTGTTTGCGCTGCATCTGTTCCATCTGCTCGCCGAGGTGACTGCGCAGCGCGCGTGTCTTCCACCAGAACCAAGCCCACACCATCAGCCCGACCACGGCGACGACGGCAAGAATCACCAGCGAGAAGATGAATCCCACCACCAGCAGCGCGGCACCGGCGACCACGGTGAGTATCGTGCTCAGCAGGTTGCGACCGCCGCCGTTGCGGTTGTCGAGTCGTGGGGGTTGGTCGTTGAGTGGCATGTGCAATTTTCCAATGTGTTCGGTATTGTAAGAGACTGCGCGCCATGGCAAAGGTTGCATCGCGTTGCGGTGGTAGCATTTCCCTCATGAATGAACCCGCCAACGCATTGCGCATCGACAAGTGGCTCTGGGCCGCGCGCTTTTTCAAGACGCGCAGTCTGGCCGCAGCGGCGGTCGAGGGCAACAAGGTGCGTCTCAACGGCGGCAACACCAAATCGTCGCGCGAGGTGAAAGCCGGCGACACGGTGGACATCATGACCGGTGAATTGCGCTGGACCGTGATCGTGCGCGGCATCAACGCCCAGCGCCGTCCGGCATCTGAAGCGCGGCTGCTTTATGAGGAGACGGCAGAAAGTCTGGCGCGCCGCACGCGCGATCTCGAAATGCGCGAACTCGCGCCAACCCCCGGTGCTGGCATCAAGGGGCGACCGACCAAGCGGGCGGGGCGGTTGATACGCGGCTTCGGCGCCTAGGCAAAGTTACCAGAACTTCGCCGCAAGATAGGTGACGCCCATGAAGGCCGACCACCTCGGTGCCGCGTTCGATGTTCCGGAAATCATGCCGCCATCCAGCACCAGCCGTTTGGTTACGTTGTAGGAGGCTGCCACCATCATCTGCGTGGTCGTGGCGACACCGCAATCGCCCACGGATACTGCCAGCGTGCCAATCCTTGCTCGATCAGCCCCAGCCGCGTCGCGCCGACGTTGGCATCGATGCGAACCTGGCCGATGTCGCGACTGTAGATTCCATTGAAGCCATAGTCCCGTTTGCCCGAGCCGAGGCCGTCATCGGCAGTGGGAAATTTCGCGCCCCATTCAAGGCCGAAGGCCGAGGTTTCGTTAATCGCCCAGTGATTCTTGAAAGTCAGCGAAGTGTCGCCGCGACCCGAAAGTACCCCGCCGGAGTCGGTCTGGCGCAGGCGGGCGTCACCGCCGACCAGCACGCCGAAGTCTTCGCTCAACGCCAGCTTGAGTAGCCACGACGTATCGTTCAGAAATGCCCCACCGCCGTTGTTGCTGCGGGCAATGCCGGCCTCCGCTTCCAGCCAGCCGGGGGCGGAGAGTTCCGCCGGATTGGCAGCCCCGGGGCGGTAAGGTGTGGCGGAAGGTTCCCCTTCCGCCCAAGCCAGTGGTGCGCAGCACGCAAGGGCCAGCGCAATCGCCGCGAGACGATGCGTGACCGGCACGGCATCCTGATCACGCATGGCTGAAGTTGCTATGCCGCTTCAGCCGCCTGCTGCTTGATGCCCTTGCGCAGCAGGAAGAACATCACCCAGATCCAGGCGCCGAAATCGACCAGCGGCACCCAGAAGCCGATGATGCCGTCCCATGCGAACGGGCCGGTCTTGAAGAACGGCACGAGCAGCGCCGGCATGAACGAAGTGGCGATCCAGAAATTGAAATAGGCGGCCCATTTCGGGAATACCCGAATCGGATTCTTGTCGCCGAGGATCGCCAGACCGATGGCGATGTTCTGCACGATGGCCGGCGAGACGATCGTGGTCAGCATCAGCCATGCGAGGTCGTTGAACAGCAGCATCAACTGCGGGTCATGGTCGGGACGGAAGGCGATGGTGCACCAGATCATGATCGGCAGCAGGAACGCAAGGACGCCCATCGCGCCACTGATCATCTGCGTGTAGGCCAGCACCGGGGAGCGTCCTTCCATGCGCTGCATCTGCGTCGAGATGACGGCCAACCAGGGGCCGAAGAA
>JAYUGL010000206.1:0-4578 GCA_043738385.1 Sterolibacteriaceae bacterium | reverse complement strand
CCGCCTCGTGCATCGTCGCCTTGAACTCCTTGTAGCGATCCCAATCGCAGTAGGCTTTCTTGACCACGATGCTGCCTTTCAGCAACAGGCGCTCCAGTACCTTGCGGATATCGAACTGCGCGTACTTGGCATCGCGGACACCAAGTGCGACGTTTTCAAAGTCACAGAACAGTGCCATGTTGGTGATTTCTGGTTGTCCTGCCATGCGCTTCTCCCGGATTGCTGAATGGCACAGTCTCTCATGCCGTGGCGGGGGATAGGGGCTGACGTGTTACCCTTGCGCATCCAATTTATGCCCGCCTTTTCCTCTCCGCCCAAGTGTTTTCGGCGTGCGCGCCGGACGGCGGAAGGAAGTGAGCGCACCACGTGTCCGATCTGTCCCGAGTATTTTCTGCCGAAGGCCCGTTGGCCGGCTCCGTGCCGGGTTATCGAATGCGTCCCCAGCAACTGGAAATGGCGCTGCGCATTGCCGAGGCCTTTGACAACAACAAGGTTTTCGTCGCCGAAGCCGGCACCGGTACCGGCAAGACCTTTGCCTACCTGGCGCCGGCGCTGCTTTCCGGAGGCAAGGTCATCATTTCCACAGGCACCAAGACCTTGCAGGATCAGTTGTTCCAGCGCGACCTGCCCATGGTGCGTGATGCGCTCCGAGTTGGCGCCAGCATCGCCTTGCTGAAGGGGCGCGCCAATTATGTTTGTCCCTATCATCTGGAAAGAGCGCTGACCGAAGGGCGTCTTCACAGCCGTGCCGAAGCCGGGCATCTGCGCACCATTGCCCGTTTCGCCAAGGCCACCAAAAGTGGCGACAAAGCCGAACTCTCGGCGGTGCCGGAGGATTCCGGCGCATGGGCGCAGGCCACCTCCACGCGTGACAATTGCCTGGGGCAGGATTGTCCCAACGTCAAAGGCTGCTTCGTGCTCAATGCGCGGCGCGAGGCGCTGGTGGCGGATGTGGTGGTGGTCAATCACCATCTGTTCTTCGCCGATGTCATGTTGCGCGACGAGGGTCTGGGAGAGCTGCTGCCGGCCTGCAATGCCGTGATCTTCGACGAAGCGCATCAACTGCCGGAAGTGGCCGGGCTGTTCTTCGGCGAAAGCGTGGGGACTGCGCAATTGATCGAGCTTTCACGCGATGCACGCAACGAAGGGATTGCTTCGGCCAAGGACTATCCGCCTTTGCAGGATGCCGCGCGTGATCTCGAAAAGGCGACACGCGATCTGCGTCTCGCCGTTCGGGCCGAAAATGCTCGCCTCCCATATGCGCAAGTTGCCAACGATCCTGACTTTCGGCAAGCCATCGCTGGCGTTGAAGCGGCGCTTGCCGAACTTGCGCGGCATCTGGAATCTCAGGCGGCACGCGCCGAAGGTCTGGAAAACTGCCGCAGCCGGACGGCTGAGATCTCGCTGCGCCTCAAACGTTGGCAGGTCGATTCTTCCGCCTCCGCTTCGGAGAGCAACGACGCGACCGAAGTCTATGTGCGCTGGCTTGAAGTGTTCAGCCACGCGCTGTCCTTGAACATGACGCCACTCTCTGTGGCGGACATCTTTCAGCGGCAGCTCGAAGGTCATCCGCGTGCGTGGATATTCACCTCGGCGACGCTCGCCATCGGCAAGGATTTCAGCCACTACTGTGGCGAACTGGGGCTGGCCGAAGCCGCCACCGGCCAATGGGGCAGCCCTTTCGATTACCAGGCCAATGCCCTGCTGTATTGCCCGCAGGACATGCCGGATCCCAACACTCCGTCATACAACGACGCGGTGGTCGAAGCCGCGTGGCCGGCGATTCGAGCGGCCAAAGGCCGCGCCTTTGTCTTGTGCACTTCGTTGCGGGCGATGCGCCACATTCATCAGTGCATCGCCGAACGCATCGCCGCCGAAAACCTGGAGATGCCGCTGCTGCTGCAAGGCGAAGGCTCGAAGAGCGAACTGCTGGCGCGCTTTCGCCGCCTCGGCAACGCGGTATTGGTCGCCAGTCAGAGCTTTTGGGAAGGTGTGGATGTGCGCGGCGAAGCGCTCTCGCTGGTGGTGATTGATAAACTGCCGTTCGCGCCGCCGGATGACCCGGTACTGGCGGCGCGCATCGAGCATCTGCGCAAAGCGGGCCGCAATCCGTTCTTCGAATACCAGTTGCCGCGCGCGGTGATCAGCATGAAGCAGGGCGCGGGGCGACTGATTCGCGACGAACGGGACCGTGGCGTGCTGATGGTGTGCGACCCGCGCATGGTGAACAAGCCCTATGGCAAGCGCATCTGGCAGTCGCTGCCGCCGATGCGGCGAACGCGGGAGATCGCCGAGGTCGAAGCTTTCTTCGCCGCTGAAGGAGTAGTGCCAGCAGTTGAATCTGTGGTTCTGTACTTGAACGCCGCATCTGACACCGATGCGGCCGATGAAAATAAATCCTCGATCGATGGTTGAGTCAAGGCCAACGCGGCTGGATAGCTATGAATTCAATTGACAAGACCCGCCATCTCAACGCCATGCCGCTTTCCGGTTGTCTGGACCGCGACAAGGCGGCCGAGGTCTTGCGACTGCGACCATTGATTTTTTCCGACACGCGACTTTTCGTTGCCGGTGAGCATCTGCGTTTGATGGCCGAATTGGTTGCGGCGATGGAGAATATTGTCACCTTGCCTGGCTGGCGTGAGCGGGTGTTGGCCACTGCACCGCCGACCGCGAGTCATTCAACCGGCCTGCGCAGCGTATTCTTTGGCTACGATTTTTATCTCGGCGATGACGGTCCGAAACTCATCGAGATCAATACCAATGCCGGCGGCGGGCCCATGAATTCGATGTTGTTGCAGGCCCAGCACGGCGACAGCGCAGGCATGGCGAATGGCGCCGCGGTCGAACAGCAATTTGTTGAAATGTTCGAAGCCGAGTGGCGTGCGGGCGGCGGCGCTGGCAAGCCGGGTTTGGTGGCGATCATCGATGACCAACCGACTGAGCAGTATCTCTATCCGGATTTTGAGTTGCTTCGCGCGCTGTTCGAGCGCAATGGAATCGCCGCACTGATCTGCGACGCGGATGAATTGTCACTGCGGGATGGGCGTCTGTATCATGGGCAGCGCCAAGTCGATATGGTCTATAACCGGCTGACGGATTTTCTGCTGGAGGAGCCCGCGCATGCCGTATTGCAGCAGGCGTGGTTGCGCGATGCGGCGATGATCACGCCGCATCCGCAAGCTTACGCACTCTATGCGGACAAGCGCAATCTGGCGCTGCTCAGCGATGACGCCTGGCTGGCGGACATCGGCGTCGAGGCGTCGACGCGGGCATTGCTGTCGCGGATGGTGCCGAGAACCGAGCAGGTCAATGACCAGAATGCGGAGGATATTCGAACACGACGCAAAAAATTGTTTTTCAAACCAGCCACAGGCTACGGTTCCAAGGCCGCCTATCGCGGACTCAACGTGACGACGCGCGTGTTTGCGGAAATTCTCGCCGGAAACTATGTCGCGCAGACGCTCGTGCCGGCCGGCGTGCGCACGACCCATGTGAATGGTGAAGACGTGGTGCTGAAATTCGATTTGCGCTGCTACGCGTACGCCGGGGTCATGCAGATGGTGGCCGCGCGGCTGTGGCAGGGCCAGACAACAAATTTTCGCACACCCGGTGGCGGATTCACTCCAGTGGCGGAGGTCGAATGAAAGTATTCGGTGTCATGGGTTACAGCGGTGCCGGCAAGACGACCTTGATCGAGGCGTTGATCAAGCGTTTTGCGGCGCGCGGACTGAAGGTATCGCTGATCAAGCATGCGCATCACGGCTTTGATATTGATCGCCCGGGAAAGGATTCCTTTCGTCATCGCGAGGCCGGCGCGGGTGAAGTGATGCTGCTCTCTGACCGACGCTGGGTGCTGATGCATGAGGTGCGCGATGAGCCGCCGCCGCAACTGGAACAGATGATCGCCTGCCTGTCGCCCTGCGATCTGCTGCTGCTGGAAAGTTTCAAGACCGCGGCGTTCGACAAGCTTGAGGTGTATCGTCCTTCCGTCGGCAAGGCGCCGATCTGGCCTAGCTGTCAAGGGGTGGTTGCGGTCGCCAGTGATGTGCAAGTTGACTGTCCGCTACCGCTGCTCGATCTCAATGATCATGATGCCATGGCGGCTTTTGTACTCAAGCATGTAGGGCTGGGCTGATACGATTGCTGTCTGCGGGCAAAAAAATTGTGCAAGGTGAACAAGGAATGTTGAGCTTTGAAGAAGCACTGAGTCAGTTGCTGACGGGTGCCAAACCCGTGACCGAAAGTCAAATGGTGGCCACGCTGGCATCACGTGGCCGTGTCCTTGCCGTCGACCAGAACTCGGCTATCGACGTGCCACCGCTGGACAACAGCGCGATGGACGGCTATGCCGTCCGTTGCGCCGACGTAGCCGAAGCCGGAGTGAAGTTGCCGGTATCGCAGCGCATCCCTGCCGGAAACATGGGAGACGTGCTCGCCGCTGGCAGTGCGGCGCGGATTTTCACTGGCGCTCCCCTTCCACCCGGCGCTGATGCGGTGGTCATGCAGGAGATGTGTCACGTTGACGGTGAATCGGTGGTCTTCAGCCAGGCACCGAAGCGCGGCGCAAACATCCGC
>JAYUGL010000205.1:0-4627 GCA_043738385.1 Sterolibacteriaceae bacterium | reverse complement strand
TGGCTTCACCGTCATCGGCCATCGGCGCGACTACTATCCAGCAGCGCAGGGCCGCGAACATGCCATTGTGATGCTGCTGGACCTATGAACAACCGCGATGTTTATCTGATTGAGATGGGCCTCGGGCCGCTCTGGAAATTGCGCAATTTAGTCGAGAGCCAGGAGCCGCGAGCCGAGAGCGTTGAGCACAAGGCAACAAGCGCCGAGTCACCCTCGACGCCTGACACTCGACTCGCGGCTATTTCCAAAATGGATTGGCCCGAACTCAAGACCGCCGTGGCCGCATGCCGTGCCTGCGATTTGTGCAAGGCGCGCAAGCAGGCGGTGCTCGGCGTCGGCGACGTGCAAGCCGACTGGCTGTTCGTCGGCGAGGGTCCGGGCGCGGAGGAAGATCAGCGCGGCGAGCCTTTCGTCGGTCAGGCCGGAAAATTGCTCGACGCCATGCTGGCGGCCATTGACCTGAAACGCGGCGAAGACGTCTACATCGCCAACGCCGTCAAGTGTCGCCCGCCCGACAATCGCACCCCGGAGCCGGGAGAGACTGCCGCGTGTCGACCGTATCTGGAGCGCCAGATCGACCTCCTCAAACCGAAACTGATCATCGCCCTCGGTCGTCCAGCAGCACAGGCCCTGCTGCAAACCGAAGTCAAGATCAGCGCAGCGCGCGGCAGGTTGTTCGAGCATCGCGGCATACCCGTCATCGTCACCTATCACCCGGCCTACCTGCTGCGCACCCTGCAGGACAAGGCAAAAGCGTGGGAAGACCTGGTCTTCGCCCGCAGCACCATGCGCAAGCTCAAAGAAAAGTGAGGGAAAACTGATGTCCCAGGATTCCGAAGGTTCCACCAAGGCCATTCTCTACGCGCTCGGCGCCAACTTCGGCATCGCCGTTGCCAAATTCGGCGCGGCGTGGTGGACCAATTCAGGCTCCATGCTGGCCGAGGCGATCCACTCGACGGCCGACTGCGTGAACCAGCTCCTATTGCTGCTCGGCATGAAGGAAGCCAAGCGTCCCGCGACGCCCGACCATCCGCTCGGCCATCATCGCGTCACCTATTTCTGGTCGATGATCGTGGCATTGCTGCTGTTTTTCATGGGTGGCGCATTTTCGGTCTATGAAGGCGTCGAGCGTTTGCTGCATCCGCACGCGATGGAGAACGGCAAGATCGCCATGGCGGTGCTCGCAGTCGCCGTAATGCTTGAATCGTTTTCGTTGTGGGGCGCGCTGCGCGAGATCCGCAAGGAATCCGGCGGCAAGACATTCCTGCGCTGGTTTCGCGAAAGCCGTCAACCCGAACTGATGGTGGTGGCCGGCGAGGACATCGCCGCGTTGGCGGGTCTGGTGCTGGCCTTCATTGCCGTGGCAGCCACGGTAGTCACCGGCAATCCACTATGGGACGCGTTGGGCACCCTTTGCATCGGCGTCGTGCTGATGCTGGTGGCGGTAGTGGTGATGATCGAGGTCAAGGCGCTGATCATCGGCGAATCGGCCTCGCCGGAGCAGCGCGCCGAGATCGAAGCCTTCGTCGCCGCGCAGCCCGAGGTGGAGCAGGTGCTCAATATCATCACTCTGGCGTGGGGCAACAAGACCGTGATCGCCGTCAAGGCACGCATGACCGACATGGAGCGTATCAGCGGCCTGGCCATGGTGCATGCCATCAATGCCGTTGAAGAGCGCATGCAACAGCGCTGGCCGCAGGCGGCCTGGGTATTTTTCGAGCCGGACGTGCGCTAGGACGACCGGCGCGTTAGCCGTTCTGGGGGTACATTTGAGGTTGGCGGTAAAATCCTTCGACAGAATCGTGCCCGTGTGATATTCATAACGGCAGGGGACCACAGTCATCTCCCTGATCGATGACAACTTGACCTGACTGGCTAACGAAACCGAGGAGAACATTATGAGCAATCATGTCTATAAGAATCTGGAACTGACCGGCACTTCCGTCAAGAGCATCGAAGATGCCATTGGTAGCGCGATTGCCAAGGCTTCGAAGACGGTGCGCAATATGCACTGGTTCCAGGTGATCGAAACGCGGGGACAGGTTGAGAATGGCAAGGTGTCCCACTGGCAGGTGAGCATCAAGGTCGGCTTTACCCTGGAAGACTAGCAGCGGGGGCCTCGCCCCCGTTGATCTGTTCCACGTTCGCCATCAGCGGATGATAAAGACGTCGTACTGCACATAGCCGTCGTCGCCGAGTTTGACCTCCACAATTTTGTTGATCGCCTGGATACCGTTAAGCCAGGCATATTTGGGCGAGGAAGTTTCGAACGTCGGCGCCGCGACGAAGTTGGCGATGTCTTCCGCCTTCAGCACAACGCCACCCATCAGCTTTTGCGCGATTTCGGGCGCGAGTTGCATGACGCCGTTGTAGCTCATGTAGATCAGCGCGCCGTCGTCGGTCTTGAGCGTGGCGCGCACATCAAGCCGCATCACGCCCGAAGGCAGGATGCGCATCCAGTCGCCACCCGGAGGAATGAAGGTGGCATTGATCTTCGGGCCTTTGGCCCAGCCGCCGGGTGAGCGGACGTTGAATATCATCAGCGAGTCGTCAATCTTGTAAGGCTGCGCCAGCTCGCCGCGGTAGGTCATCAGGTATTCGGCAGTGACCTTGGTGGTTTGCGCGTGGGACGAGGGCAACAGCGTGGCGAGCATGAAGCCTGCCGCGATGAGCGTCTTGCGGGAGATGGCGATGGACATGCGTACTCCTCTGTTAACAAGTTTGCCTGGCGATTGGCGGGGGCGGATCGCAGCCTGATCACTTGGATTGAACACGGTCAGAACTTCAACTCCACCGGCGCATTCAACCCCAGTTGGCGCAGCAGTGACGCGGTGTCCCAGAGGCTGCGTTCGAGGATGATCTTGCCAGCGCGAAATTTATGAATGGTCATGCCCCGCACCGTCGTCGTTTTGCCGGTGGACGGCAGACCGAGGAAGTCCGATGTGTGGTGAATCTCCCAAGTCCATTCGACACAACCGCCGTTCTCGTCGCCGTGGTAGCGGGTGGCGTTGAAGTAGTGCTTCGATGCGTTCGGGTCCTTGTTCTCAAAAGTGGTGAACAACCGACGAAGCTCTTTCTTGTCGTTGTCGATGCGGACGCCGAGGTTCAGGTCTTCGTACTCGAAGTCCTCCGGATAGTTGGCCATCAGTACTTCGATATTGTTGTTAAACAGTTGCAACCAGTTCTGTTCCCATTGCAGGTTCATGATCATCTCCTCGATTCGTGTTTCTGTGTCGGGTCATGGAAACGCGACTCCGGATTTTTGTATGTGCCTCGGTCAATGCGCTATTCCATATTTCAGGCCGCGAGTTCCTGATAGTAAACGATACTGAAATAGAGTACCCAACGAAACAAGTTAGGTTTCCTTGGGTGCAGAGTTGCGCTCAAAGTAGTCGTTCAACTCTTGTAACGGACCCACCATCCCATTGTAATAGTGCTCGAAAAGCATGAGCGACGTTGAAAATGAGATGATCCCGGACACTAATCCAGTAGTCCTCTCGGACGGACCTAGGTGCAGCTCGTATGTCTTATGGTCAATGTGGCCGAAGGCGCCAAGACCACCGGACCAGTTAGGGTGTGAAAACTCAGAGAGCGCGTCATAAGACTTGTGGAATCCGGGAATCGTCCTCTCGACGTGATCGATAAGCGTTAGAACGTTAGTCGCTTGGACCGAGGCTTCAGAGTGACGTTCGCCGACGAGGCCGCGGCAGATAAAGTCGTTGATCCTTTCAACATCTTTGGTGCTTCGGAATTCAACCAGGTGTTTGTGCAGATTGAACGTAGCGGCCACTGTTTCAACAACTGCTCGAGTGAGAACTGCAGCCGGCACAAGTCGGCGTTGATCGTACATTTCGACCGCTGCAGCTGCGAGCGCCGACGTACGATGGATAAGAATTTCCCGCAGTGATAGTGCCTTAAAGGGAATCTTCGATTCCAAGGTCAAGGAGGCAGCAGCAATCTTTAGGGGAAGCGACTGCGCAAGCAGGTCTGCGCGCCCCTTTGCTTCCATCAAGTACTTCGCGAACTCATCGCGGTGAGGGTCGATCCTCATTGTAAGCCTATCTTGATCTATGGACTCCCCCTGATTTGCAAGCTGAAAGTGTTTTTGGTTTGCTGGACAAGTCTGCAGGAATCTATCCGGCCTACTGTGGCACCCGTCGGTACCGGCCCTGATGTGCGAATGTGACCGGGAAATATACCGACGCGTGCCATGATGATTCCTCTCTTAAAGATCTATGTTGTGCCGCCCAACGTGAAGTTGTGCGGCGAGCGCAGCGAGTCCGAACGAACGTAGGGTTATGCGTCGATGACGCACGAAAGGAGAAACCGTGAAAGCACAAAAAATAGCATGGGAGCAGCGGTATAGCGACGACAGCGGTGTCGAGTTTGCTGTTCGGTATGACGCCACAAAGCCACACTATAACGATGCCAGCGCAACGATAGAACTGGAGGCAATAAACGCAGTCTCGTTCCCGGCCAGCCGCCTAGACTGGTTGATCGAATGCCTGACCAGAATCAAGACTGAACTTGAGACGCCTAACGACGCTGTAGAAAAAGTCTTTTCATGGACGCATCGTGCCGTGAACCAAAATGAAACTCAAGAGTCGTAGGAAAGGATATTCAAAGG
>JAYUGL010000204.1:0-4645 GCA_043738385.1 Sterolibacteriaceae bacterium | reverse complement strand
GAAACTCTGGAAATTCCCGAGCACTTGCGCGGGGAAGTTTCCGCGTATGTGCTGGCTCAATTGCATCAACGGGCTGGAAACGTCGGCTTCGTCTGGGTCGATACGCAGGACATGGCAGGCTGGGCCTGCTCGTGGGAGTAGCGAATCATGCACACACTCCCTGAAACTGGATATCTTCGTCTACCGCAGATCATCGGTAACCCGAAAGCCGACCCGCCGATACCGCCAATAATTCCTGTCAGCAAATCGACGTGGTGGGCCGGCGTAAAATCCGGCCGTTTCCGCAACCGGTGCACTCACTCGGCGAGCGCATAACGGCTTGGCGAGTTGAGGACATTCGGGATTTGATAATGCGCGTTTCGGCCGCATAATAAGCGTCACGTGAGGTTAGTTACAATGTCACTGATTTCCACGCGTGGTAAGAAACGTGGTAACTACTTAGCATCAAAGTGGAAAGATTCAGTGTTTGTGCGGCTCTCGGGCAACAGTGTGAAAGACACCCTCCTGCCAAGTAGTCCGCAGCTCAGAGAACATGACAACAGTTCTCCACAATACCCCCGAAGTTTCAAAGACGTACCTCGAATCGTCGGCCGTATTCGCCCTACTGAGAAGCACTTCTTCCCGCGAAGTACCCGGCCATTCTCCGAATTTCTCCAGTCGCCGATTTGGCAGTCCGATTGCGCAAGGACATGCCGATCAAGCGCCACAACGCTGAACAGATCGTATCGAAGCTACGCACAAATTTAAGTGCTGAGCTCGCAGGGCAAGGCATTGTCAGTCGTTTGCAAGAAGCGGCCGTCTCTGAACAAACCGACTACCGCTGGCGCAAGGAATATGGCGGCCTGAAACTGGCACAGACCAGGAAACTCAAGGAACTGGAACGCGAGAACGCACGCCTGAAGCGGATCGTGGCCGACCTCTCGCTGGAGAAGACGATGCTGAAGGAGGTTGCCTCGGGAAACTGGTAAGCCCCACGCGCCGGCGGAATGCAGTGCAGATGCTCCGCGAGCGGTTTCGCGTCTCGGAGCGCATCGCCTGCCGCGTGGTGGTGCAACCGACCACGCGACGTGTGTACAGGTCCAGCACCACCGCCTGCGCGGCAGTGCTTTGACCTGCGATCAGATGAAACTCTTGGTCGACCTTCTTGCGTTCCCATCAATTTCGCATCCGTCGCGTCCGTGAATGGGTGATTTTCAACAGCCCGTTAAGCAGGGTGGCGTTCCATGTTGAAGTTTCTGTTCTGGATTTTGTACAAGCCGGCGGTGGTAATTCTTATAGATGTGCTATGGCTTGCAGTGCTGGTGAAAATTTACCGGGTGGTGTTTGGTGGGTGGGGTGAGTAAGTTTTGCAGGATCTTGAACCACGTCACCGCTTCAATCGTCTAGAAAACTGCCAACCGATAATTGGCAGCATCAATGCCGAGATTGCAAATAGTTTAGGCGCGCCATAACGTTCAACCACCCATGCCCCTAGTGTTACGCCAACTGCTTGCGCAAGGAAAAAGCATGAAGCAAAGATCGACACCGCCGTACCTCGAGAAGCCGGTTCCATCTGCGTAGCCTGAGTCTGGAGTGTGTTGTGCAATTGATAAAAGCCTAGCCCTGCCAACAGGCAGGCAGGTACTGCCCAGCCCCAGGTTGGACCTAACGCCAGTGTTAAAAATGCGACGCCAAGCAAGTTTCCGCCGAGCAGAGCCAGTCGCGCTTCACCAAGAAAAGTGACCCAGCGACGAGCGAATGCGGTGTAAAGCAGGCCGCCGAAGCCGAACACCGCCACCACCGCGCCAGCGTGAAAGAGCGAGACAGCAAACCGCTCGTGAAGATACGCAGGAATGAATGCGATCACGCCAAACGTGGCCATCGCTTCGAAAAATACCGTGACCAGGATGCGATGTGCCTTCGGGCTGGTCAGAATACTTATCATGCTTCCTGATCGGCTTACGGCGGTTGAGTGATTCGGTCCCGAGCCCCGGCTCGGTAAATGTCTCATCTCGCGCAACAACAGCAGGCCCACCATTAAATAGATGATGGACAGGAAGACGAAGCCCCAACGCCACCCGACGGTATCGGCAAACAATCCGCCGAGGGCTTGGCCGCTCACCAGGCCGATAATCTGACCGGACATGAATTTGGCCAAGGTTGTCTGGCGCTGCTCGAATACCACGACATCCCCAATCCATGCCATTGAGAGTGGAATCAACGCCGCCGTTGTTGCCCCGGTCATCGCGCGAGCAAAGCTCAGCCACTCGAGGGTCGGGCTTATCGCGCAGGCCAGCGCCCCGACCGTGGACGCCAGACTGGCCAAGGCAATCACCCGAAACTTTCCGAAACGATCGCCCAAGGGTCCGAACAAAAACTGACAGATGCCATAAGCAATGCTGGTGGCGGTAATCACTATCGCCGCACGTGCCGCGGTGGTGTGGAATGTGTCAGCCAATGCGGGCAGCATCGGATCACACATACGAAGTGCCGCGGAGCTGGCAAATGCCGCCAGTGACAGGAGCATCACTTCACGGCCAAGATTTTTGTCAGCGGAGATCACGGAGAATCTTTCATACGGTTCCGAGTGTCGGTAAAGTCACATTAAGAGCATCGCGGCCAGCAAGGAGGGCAGGGTGGTGGCCACAGATTGGCTCTGGGAGCGGACTTTGTGTTGCGATGGGAACGAACCACGAACACCTGAGTTGTGAAGAGTGCACGATGATCCAGTTGAGTCTTGAGCAGGGATGCACGCTGCAGGCAATTGCCCGCAGCGTGCAGCGCGCGACCAGTTCTATCAGTCGTGAGCTGGCGCGCAACGGTTGGAGCAAGCCAGCCGGCGCGCCTGGCCCATGACGGCCCCTTGTGGCCCCAAGTCGAATGTCTGTTGCGGGCGCGTCATTCTCCCGAGCAGATCGCGGGCATACGGCGTCCGGATGCATCCGGACGATACGGCCCTCCAGGTCAGCCACGAGACCCTCTACACGGCGTTCTACGCCATGCCACGCGGCGAGTTGCGGACCGAGTTGATCGCCTGCCTGCGCCAAGCGCGCAAGCGTCGCCGCCGCGCCCGAGGCGAGGATCGGCGGAGAATCATTCCTGACATGGTCAGCATCCATCAGCGCCCAGCGGAGATCGACGAACGCGTCATTCCCGGCCACTCGGAGGGCGATCTGATCAAGGGTGCGCGCAATGCGTCGGCCATTGGCACCCTGGTTGAACGAACCACGCTGTTCGTAACGCTGGCCAAGATGAACAACGCCAGCGCCGACGCGGCGGTTACCGGCTTTGGCAGCGTCATCAACCGTATTGATGAACAACGGCGGCTCTCCGTGACCTATGATCAGGGGCGTGAGATGGCACAACACGAACGGCTTTCCGAGATCACGGGCGTCGCCGTCTACTTTGCCGATCCCCACAGTCCTTGGCAGCGCGGTATCAACGAGAACACCAACGGCCTGCTCCGTCAGTATTTCCCCAAGGGCACCGACCTCTCTGGATTCACTCAAGTCGAACTCGATGCGGTTGCCTGGCAACTCAACACCCGCCCGCGCAAAACCCTCGGTTGGAAATGCCCCGCCGAAATGTTCATGCCAGACGCCTTCGACTTCTTTCAGCATCATCATCAACTCGTTGCACTTCGGACTTGAAACCGCCAAGGTAAAAAACTAGCCAAGCCTGGTTATGTCGTATCGGATTTCCGGATGTTAGGGACAGAGGGTTCAAGTGATAGCGGTTCCTCACTAGGGCATCGGCGAGTTACCTATCCACGATCCCATAGCGCACTCGCTGCTCTGCCCACAACAGCGGCGGTCGTTCATAAACGATTCTTTGCAATGTGACCGCCTGATCGGTCAGTGACATAGGAGTATCGTGGTTACTTTACTCTCAGGCATGCCAAGCGGGGAAGCTTTCCTTTCAAAAATGATCTTTGAATCCGAAGCAAATGCTAAAATCTGCGACTGGAATTCAAATTCACCGCAAGAAGGCAACGGGAAATTCTTAGACTTTTCATGCGCATGAATTACACCGGCTCCTGTCCCGGCTTCATCATGCGGTGACTTCAACAATCCAGTTCCAGACATCGGCGGTAATCGCACCCAGCGCTTTATGCATAATTCGATCGAGCATCTGATCAGGTGACGCTTTCTTCCAGCCCTTCAGGATCGACCGTTTGAGCGCGCGACTGAAACGATCGCCGACGGACGATTGCATTAATGCATAAACAAATAATGCAGCGACCACTTCGGATTCGATATGCCCGTTAATAACGGACCAGAAAAAACATCCCACCGGTGTTTGACTTTCGTATTGATTTCTTCAGCGAATCTCACCCAAACGAAAGAATTCCACAGAATTTTGTGGCTGTGATCCCGTTTCTCTGTGGCCATAAGCGCAATAATGGCTTTAACTTGACAATACCATCATGGCACACCCTACTGATGACCCGACGGAAGGCAGCCCAAACCCTGCACAGATGAACGAGCAGGTGGCTAAAGAGCTCGAGCGGGTCAACCGCGCCCTCAGGACCTTAAGCGCTGGCAACCGCACTTTGTTGCGCGCGTCGGACGAGCAGGAACTGTTGCACGACATGTGCCAGGTTATCGTGGAAAAGGGCGGCTATCGCCTGGCTTGCGTGGGTTACGCGGAACACGATGAACAAAAG
>JAYUGL010000203.1:0-4666 GCA_043738385.1 Sterolibacteriaceae bacterium | reverse complement strand
GGCCCTTGAACTCGACGGTGATGCCCAGCTCGGCCGCTGAGCGTTCGACAAACTGGCGCACGCTGTACTGCACGCCGGTGGCGATGACGAAGTCGTCGGCCACGTCCTGCTGCAGCATCAGCCACTGCATCTGCACATAGTCGCGCGCATGGCCCCAGTCGCGCAGCGCGCTCATATTGCCCAGGTAGACGCAGTCCTGCAGGCCGAGTGCGATGCGGGCCACCGCGCGGGTGATCTTGCGGGTGACGAAGGTCTCGCCGCGCAGCGGACTCTCGTGGTTGAACAGGATGCCGTTGCAGGCATACAAGCCGTAGGCCTCGCGGTAGTTCACCGTGATCCAGTAGGCGTACAACTTGGCCACCGCATAGGGGCTGCGCGGGTAGAAGGGCGTGGTCTCCTTTTGCGGCGTCTCCTGAACCAGCCCATAGAGCTCGGATGTCGAGGCCTGGTAAAAGCGGGTCTTCTTTTCAAGACCGAGGATGCGGATCGCTTCGAGAATTCGCAGCGCGCCAAGTGCATCCGAATTGGCGGTGTACTCCGGCTCTTCGAAACTGACAGCAACATGACTCTGGGCCGCGAGGTTATAGATCTCGTCAGGCCGCACTTGCTGAATGATGCGGATCAGGCTTGACGAGTCGGTAAGATCGCCATGATGCAAAATGAAGTGGCGATTCTCGATGTGCGGATCTTGATAGAGGTGATCGATGCGGTCGGTATTGAAAAGCGAACTGCGACGCTTGATGCCGTGGACGGTGTAACCCTTCTTCAGCAGGAATTCGGCCAGGTAGGCCCCATCCTGCCCGGTAACACCGGTGATCAATGCTGTCTTGCGTTCATTCATTTGGATGGTTCCTGTGTCGCTTGTCCGCGCCCGTAGCGATCATCGAGGCGCACGATGTCGTCCTCGGCCAGATAGCCGCCGGACTGGACTTCGATGATATGGAGCGGAATCTTGCCCGGATTTTCCAGGCGGTGCACCGTGCCGACCGGAATATAGGTCGATTCGTTTTCGCTTAACGTAAATTCCTCCTCGCCGCGGCGTATGCGGGCGGTGCCGTTCACCACCACCCAGTGCTCGGCGCGATGATGATGGAGTTGCAATGAGATCGCCGCGCCGGGCTTGACCATGATGCGTTTGACCACAAAGCGGTGCCCGGCATCGATTTCCTCGTACCAGCCCCAGGGACGATAGACACGCTTGTGAAACTGGTGCTCGGCGCGCTTGTGCTGTTCGAGAAACGCGACCACCTTGCGCACATCCTGGCTCGCATCGTGCCGTGCGACCAACACCGCGTCGGGCGTTTCAATCACCACGACATCTTCGAGTCCGAGCACGGCGACAAAGCGCTGCTCGGCGCGAATATAGCTGCCGCTCACACCATCGGCGAAGACATCGCCGCGCAGGACGTTGCCTTCAGCATTCTTCTCGGACACCTCCCACAGCGATTGCCACGATCCCACATCGCTCCACGCGAAAGAGGCTGGCGCCACTGCTGCGACGCCGGTCTTTTCCATCACTGCCACATCGAAGGAAACCGCAGGTGCGCGGCAAAAGGCATCGGCGTCAAGGCGAAAGAAATCAAGGTCGGCACTGCCGTGAGCGAGCGCATCACGTGCGGCGGCAAGCACATCAGGCGCATGGCGCTCTAATTCTTCCAGCACCTTGCTGACGGAAAACATGAACATGCCGCTATTCCAGTAGCAGCCACCCGCGTGCAGCAGCGCTTTAGCCCCTTGGGTATCCGGCTTTTCGACAAAGCGGGTGATGGCAAAAGCGGCGCCATCGGGCCGTAGCGGATCACCACCGACGATATAGCCATAGCCGGTTTCCGGACCCGTTGGTGCGATACCAAAGGTGACCAAGTGCCCGTCTGCCGCAAGATCGGCGGCAGTAGCGCAAGCCGCGTGAAAAGCGCTGGCCGGTTCAACACTGTGATCCGAGGGTAATACCAGCAGCAGTGCATCGGGGTCCTGCGCGACAACCCACAATGCGGCGGCGGCCACGGCAGCTGCGGTATTGCGCGCAACGGGTTCAAGCAGTATTCCGGCAGGTGTCGCCACTTCCCTTACCTGTTCGGCAACCAGGAAACGCTGCTCGTGATTGCACACCAGGAGCGGATTCTCGAAACCGAATCCGTTGAGGCGGGTGATGGTTGCCTGCAACATGGTCTGCTCGCCCAGCAGGGCCAGCAGTTGCTTGGGCAGGGCGGCGCGGGACAGCGGCCAGAGGCGCGATCCGGCACCGCCACAAAGAATGACAGGGAAAACCTGACGGGTCATCATCATAGACTCCAAACGTTGATGCCGAGTCGCTCGAATTCGTCTCGCGCACAGATCGACTTGACGTCAATCAAACAGCCGCCCGGCTTAAGCTTCGCAAGCAGTTGTGCAGGCGTGGTAGCAGCGAACTCACGATGGGCTACGGCCACCACCACCGCATCCGCCACCGGCAGCTGCTCCCATGCAAGGAGATCGACATCGTATTCATGCTTCGCTTCACCCACACTGACGGCGGGATCATGCACATAAACGTCGATGCCGTAGCTCTCCAGTTCACGGATGATATCCGGCACTTTGGAGTTTCTCAGGTCCGCACAGTCCTCCTTGAAACTAAGGCCCAGCACATTCACTTTGGCGCCCTTGATCGCGCTGCCCTGCCGCGCCATGAGTTTGACGGTGTTCTCGGCGATGAACTTGCCCATGCCGTCGTTGATGCGCCGCCCGGCGAGGATCACCTGCGGGTGGTAACCCAGCATCTCGGCCTTGTGCGTCAGATAGTAAGGGTCGACGCCGATGCAGTGGCCGCCCACCAGACCCGGTTTAAACTTGAGAAAGTTCCACTTGGTGCCGGCGGCTGCTAGCACTTCACCGGTGTCAATGCCCAGCTTGTCAAAGATGATGGCGAGTTCATTCATCAAGGCGATGTTGAGATCGCGCTGGGTGTTCTCAATCACCTTGGCCGCTTCGGCGACCTTGATGCTGGATGCCCGGTGCACGCCAGCGGTGACAACTGCCTCGTAGAGCGCGGCCACTTTGTCGAGGGTGGCTGCATCGTCGCCGGAGACGACTTTCACGATGCGTGTCAGCGTGTGTTCCTTGTCACCGGGGTTGATGCGTTCCGGCGAGTAGCCCACATGAAAATCCTTCATCCATTGCATGCCCGAGTTTTGTTCCAGCACGGGGATGCAGATTTCTTCGGTCGCACCCGGATACACCGTGGATTCGTAAACCACCACAGCGCCGCGCTTCATGTTGCGCCCTACAGCTGTGGAGGCGGCGATCAGCGGCGTGAAGTCCGGCTGATGTGCGGAGTCGACCGGCGTCGGCACAGCGACTACCAGAAAATCGGCCTCCTTGAGCAGGTTGGCGTCGGTGGTGCAAACAAGCTTGGCCGCAGCCTTGAGTTCTGCGCCGGAAACTTCGCCGGTGGGATCGACATGCCTGCAATAAGACTCGACCTTGGCGGCGGAAAGATCGTAGCCGATGGTCTTAAACTTCTTGCCAAACTCGACCGCCAGTGGCAGACCGACATAGCCGAGGCCGACGACAGCAACAATCGTATTGGAATGTAATGTCGCCATGTCAGATCCTGTAATAGCTGCGATACCAACTGACGAATCTGCCGATACCCGTTTCCACGCTGGTCGCCGGTGCGAAGCCCGTGGCTGCTTGCAGCGCCTCGGTATCGGCAAAGGTGGCCGGCACGTCGCCATCCTGCAAGGGCAGGAAGTTTTTTTGCGCGGTCTTGCCCAAGGCGCTTTCCAGCGTCTTGATATAGGTCATGAGTTCCACCGGCTGATGATTGCCGATATTGAACACGCGATACGGCGCCCAACTGGTGGCCGTATCGGGATGGTCCTTGTCGAACGCCTGATTCGCCTGCGGCGGTCGATCACAAGTGCGAATCACGCCTTCAGCGATGTCGTCGATGTAGGTGAAGTCTCGCCGCATGTTGCCATGGTTGAAGACGTCAATGGACCGATCTTCGAGGATCGCCTTGGCGAACAGGAACAACGCCATGTCCGGACGGCCCCAGGGACCGTACACGGTAAAAAAGCGCAGGCCGGTCGTCGGCAGGCCGTAGAGGTGGCTGTAGGTGTGCGCCATCAGCTCGTTAGCTTTTTTGGTGGCGGCGTAGAGACTGACCGGGTGATCCACCGAATCCTGTTCGGAAAAAGGCATCCTTGTATTGCCGCCATAGACGCTGGAGCTGCTGGCATAGACCAGATGTTCAACACCGGCATGCCTGCAACCTTCGAGGATATTCACAAAACCGACGATGTTGCTATCCACATAGGCATGCGGGTTCTTTAGCGAATAGCGCACACCGGCCTGGGCCGCGAGATGGATCACGCGCTGCGGCTTGTCACGTTCGAACAGGCTCGCCATACCAGCCCGGTCGGCCACGTCGCGCTTGACAAAGCGAAATGAGGAATTTGCTGTCAATCGGGCGAGGCGGGCTTCCTTGAGCGAGACATCGTAGTAATCATTGAGGTTGTCCAGCCCGACGACCTCGTCACCACGTGTGAGCAATAGCTCACAGACGTGCATGCCGATGAATCCGGCGGCGCCGGTCACAAGAAACTTCACTGTTTGTCCGCCCGAAAAGCCAATATTTTCGCATACTTGGCGAAGCTGTTCGCGCAGCCGATGAGGATGTGCACCA
>JAYUGL010000202.1:0-12733 GCA_043738385.1 Sterolibacteriaceae bacterium | reverse complement strand
AGGCCAAGCAATAAATAATGCATGAAGTGATTTCCTCTGCGTCCTCCGTGTCCTCTGTGGTGAACAGGTTTTTACTTGTATTTAGCCAACTCAAGTTTGCCAATCTGGTTACGATGGACCTCGTCGGGACCATCGGCGATGCGCAGCAGACGTGCATTGGCGTAAGCCAGTGCCAGGCCGAAGTCGTCGGTGATGCCGCCACCGCCGTGCGCCTGGATCGCCCAGTCGATGACGCGGCAGGCCATGTTCGGCGCCGCCACTTTGATCATGGCGATTTCCTTGCGCGCCACCTTGTTGCCGACAGTATCCATCAGCCACGCGGCCTTCAACACCAGCAGCCGCGCCTGATCGATCATGATGCGCGACTCGGCGATGCGTTCCAGCGTCACCGTCTGTTCTGAGATCGGTTTGCCGAAGGCGACACGCGAACGGGTGCGTTTGCACATGGCTTCCAGCGCGCGCTCGGCGACGCCGATGACGCGCATGCAATGGTGGATGCGGCCCGGCCCGAGACGACCTTGCGCAATCTCGAAACCGCGACCTTCGCCGAGCAGCATGTTGCCAAGCGGCACGCGCACGTTCTCGAACAGGGTTTCACCGGTCACGTCCGGTGCACCGGGGAAGCCGAATACCGGCAGCGAGCGCACCACGCTGACGCCCGGCGTCTCCATGGGCACGACAATCATCGACTGCTGCTTGTGCTTGTCAGGATTGTCCGGATCGGTCTTGCCCATGAAGATGAACACCTTGCAGCGCGGGTCGGGTGCGCCGGAAGAGAACCACTTGCGTCCGTTGATGATGTAGTGGTCGTCGTCACGCACGATGGAGCTCTGGATGTTGGTGGCATCCGAGGAAGCCACTGCCGGTTCGGTCATGGCGAAGCAGGAACGAATCTCGCCGGCGAGCAGCGGCGCGAGCCACTGCTTTTGTATCTCCGGACTGCCGTAGCGCGTCAGTACTTCCATGTTGCCGGTGTCGGGCGCCGAACAGTTGAACACTTCCGGCGACCAGAGGACGCGACCCATGATCTCGCACAGTGGCGCGTATTCGAGGTTGGTGAGGCCGGCGCCCAGTTCCGATTGGGGCAGGAACAGGTTCCACAGGCCGGCCGCACGTGCCTTGGGTTTGAGTTCTTCGATCACCTCGGGCCAATAGTTGCCGGCGGCGAGCTCCTGGTGATAGCGGCCCTCGTTGGGATAGATGTGCTCGTCCATGAAGGCGCTGACGCGCTTCTGGAGTTCTTTCACCTTGGGCGAGAATTCAAATTCCACTGTTGATCCTTTCAGTTTGTGATTCGCCTGCCGCTGTCAGCGGCGCGCGAGGATGCGTTCGACCTGCCGCCAGGCTGCCTCGCCCAGAGGCTTGGCGCGGCGGCCGACTTCAAGTGCATTGGCATCTGCGGCAGTTCCGCTCATGGCGCGACCCATGATGCCTTGCAGAATTGCGGCGAGGCGGAACATGTTGTAGGCGGCGTAGAAGTCCCAATCGTCGTCTGGAATCGGGTCACGTTTGGTACGACGGCAATAGGTCGCGACATAGGTTTCCTCATCCGGTATTCCAAGTGCCTTGAGATCGTGGCCGACGAGGCCGCGGAATTCGCCGGGCGTGAGCCGCCAGGTGATGGCGTGATAGGAAAAATCGGCGAGGGGATGGCCGAGGGTCGACAATTCCCAATCCAGTACCGCCAGCACTCTCGGTTCTGTCGGATGAAAGATCAGGTTGTCGAGACGCAGGTCGCCATGCACGATCGAGGTCTCGTCGCCCGGTGGAATGTGGGCCGGCAGCCATTCGATCAGGCGTTCCATCGCTTCCTGTTGTTCCGTTGCCGAAGTGCGGTACTGCCTGCTCCAGCGCCCGATCTGGCGTTCGAAATAATTGCCCGGTTTGCCGTAGTCGCCAAGACCAATGGCAGCGTAGTCGACGCTGTGCAGTGCCGCGACCACACGATTCATTTCGTCGAAGATCGCGCCACGTTCGGCTGGCGTCATGCCCGGCAGGGATGGGTCCCAGAAGATGCGGCCGTCGACACATTCCATGATGTAGAACGGGGTACCGATGACTTGCGCGTCTTCGCAGAAACAGTAAGTGCGAGGAACCGGAACTTCGGTATTGGCAAGGGCGCTGATGACGCGGTATTCCCGATCCACCGCATGGGCAGAGGGCAGCAGTTCGCCGGGCGGCTTCTTGCGCAGGACGTAGCGCTTGCCGCCGGCGGAAAGCCGAAACGTCGGATTGGATTGGCCGCCTTGGAATTGCTCGACCTCAAGCGACCCGGAAAATCCTTCGACATGATTCTTCAGGTATGCCGCCAGCGTGGCGACATCGAAGGAAGGCGTTTTTGCTCCTGTCACTGCTGCTTCCGTGCTCATGGCTCGATCACCACTTTCCCGGTTGCACTGCGCCCGATCAGCGCGTTGAGCGCGTCCACGCTGCGCGCCAGCGGGTAGGTGGCCGACACGTGGGGCACCAGTTCGCCTGCGGCGAAGCGTTCGATGAGGGCCAGCATTTCGGCGCGATAGGCGTCCGGCTCCCGCACGCTGTATTCGCCCCACAGCACGCCGATCACCGAGCAGCCCTTGAGCAGGATGAGGTTGGCGGGAAGTTTCGGTATTGCTCCCGCCGCGAAGCCGATCACCAGCAGCCGGCCGCGCCAGGCGCAACTGCGCAACGCGGCTTCACTGAAGTCGCCGCCGACCGGATCGAAGATCACGTCGGCGCCCTTGCCATCGGTGAGTTCGCGCACGCGGGTCTTGAGATCCTCGCGGCTGTAATCGATCACCGCATCGGCGCCGTTGCGGGTGCAAAGATCAAGCTTCTCTTCGCTCGATGCCGCGGCGATCACGCGCGCGCCAAGCAGCTTGCCGATCTGCACCGCGGCGAGGCCGACACCGCCGCTCGCGCCAAGCACGAGGAGGGTTTCGCCGGCCGCAAGATGACCACGCGTCACCAGGCCGTACCAGGAGGTGCCGTAGGTCAGCAGGAAGGCGGCCGCTGCGGGAAAAGTTATCTTATCGGGAATCAGGAATGAAGCGCTCGCCGGCACCCGCACCTTTTCGGCAAACGCGCCGGGGTTGGGCAGGGCCGCGACCCGGTCGCCCGGCTTGAAGCCGGTCACGCCAGCACCAACGGTAGCGACCACGCCTGCACATTCAAGACCGGGCGTAAACGGCAGCGGCGGCTTGACCTGATATTTTCCCTGCACCATCAGCGCATCGGGAAAATTCACTCCTGCGGCGCGCACCTGCACCACGATTTCGCCGGCTTCCGCCATGGGGTCGGGCACGTCGGTCAGCACCAGGTTTTCCAACGGTCCGAAGGCGACACACTGAATGGCTTTCATTTGCGCATTTCTTTCATCCGGCGAGGAAGCCGCCGTCGACATTGAGGCAGACCCCCGTAGTGTAGCTGGAGGCATCCGAGGCGAGATACAACACCGCGCCGGCCATCTCGCTCGGCTGCGCCACGCGTTTCAGGGCGATGCGCGGCATCATGGTGCCGAGCAACGCGGCGTTATGTACCAGTGCCGCCGCGAGCTTGGTATCAGTCACGCCAGGCAGGATGGCATTGACGCGCACGCCCATGGGGGCGCACTCGTTGGCGAAGGCCTTGGTCATGGTGATCACCGCGCCCTTGGTAATCGAGTAGATGCCCTGGCCCGGCCCCGGCGCAACACCGCCGATGGAGGCGATATTGATGATGCTGCCGCCGCCGTTTTTTGTCATCAGCTTGGCGCCGAGCGAGGAGCAGAAAAAGTAGCCGCGAATATTCACGTCCACCGTCTTCTGGAATGCCGCGAGATCGGTGTCGACGATGTGGCCGAAGTAGGGGCTGGCGGCGCCGTTGTTGACCAGGATGTCGAGTCGGCCATGACGCGATTCGATGGCGGCGAATAGCGCTTCGATCTGCTCCATCTCGCCGACATGGCAGGCAATAGCTTCGGCTTTGCCGCCGTTGTTGCGGATGTCCGCGGCGACAACTTCGCATGCGTCCCATTTTCGGCTGGAGATGATCACCTGCGCGCCATAGGCGGCGAGCGCACGCGCAATCGCTTCGCCGATGCCGCGGCTGGCACCGGTGACGAGTGCGAGCTTCCCGTTGAGATCGAAAGAAGGTTCCATGGCGGGAGAAGGTATCGTCGTCATTTACTTGATGGTGATGAGTTCTGGTCTGCCAACCCGATCGAGGTGAGCAGTCGTGTTGAAGGTGCTGAGAGAATAACGATCGCCGCCACGATGGGTGATGCAGCTGAACGAGCCGTTGGTCATTTCCCACATGAAGCGCACCATCTGCTCTGCGGATACTCCGAGGATGTGGCGGCAAATGGCGGAAATCGTCCCGGCGGAGGTGAATACCAGTATGTTCTCGCCGGATTTCGCCAACGCCGCAGCCTCGTGCAGGGCCGCCACGCAGCGTTTGTTGAATATCGGCCACGGCTCCGCATACACATCGTCGTTTTGCTCATCGGCGGCCCAGCGGCAGATCGCGCCGGGCCATTTTGTTTCAAACTCGGTCGGCGTCATGTCACTGAACTTGGCACCTCTTGCTGCTGCCTCGGGATTCTCCTTCGCTATCCAGTGTTCGAAAACGTCACGATGATCAAGTTCGTTAAGCCTCGCGTTACGGCTGAGTCGGTCGCGCCAATCCGGTGCGCCGGGATAGCCCGCGAAGAAGCACTCTGCGCTTTGCAGATGACGTTTCATTCCGCCGGCCACCACGTGGTGCACCGGCCATCCGCAGTGGTGGAACCACTCGCCAAGCAAGCGCGACTGCTCGGCGCCAAGCTCGGAAAGCTGGTCGTAGTCTGCCGCATGAAAAGAGGCCTGACCATGCCTTATAAAAAATATGCGAACCATAAGCGATGGTTGAATAGGTTACTAAGGCTCCACGTACAGATCGATGATGGGCTCGGCACCGGGCGTCACCAGATAGGAAGAGAAATCGACGACACCGGATTTTCGCAGAACGGTTTCATCAAGGAAGAAGTTTCCCGTCGTGCTGCGGCTGTCCTGCGTGAGGATGTAGTACGCCGCATCGGCCATGATCTGCGGTGTACGCCCGCGATCGCCGGCTCCTTGCTTGGCGACGGCGAGTGCCGCAGTGGCGATGAGGGTGCGCGGCCACAGCGCATTGACGCCGATGCCGTGTTCGCGGAACTCCTCGGCCATGCCGTATACCAGCATGCTCATGCCGAACTTGGATACCGTGTAGGCGGTGTGCGCCGCGAACCACTTGGGTTTGATCGAGATCGGCGGCGACAGCGTGAGGATATGCGGATTCGCTGCTTTCCTGAGATGCGGCAGGCAGGCCTGGGAACACACAAAAGTGCCACGGACATTGATGTCCATCATCAGGTCGTAGCGTTTGAGCGGGGTATCCGGCGTCTTGCTGATGCTGATGGCGCTGGCGTTGTTGACCAGGATATCGATGCCGCCGAATTCCGCCACCGCCTTTTCCACCGCTGCGCTGACCTGATCCTCGTTGCGCACGTCGACAATCAGCGGCAGGGCACGACCACCGGCCGCGACGATTTCCGCTGCGGCGGTAAAGATGGTGCCCGGCAGCCGCGGATCGGGCTCCGCCGTCTTGGCGGCGATGACAATGTTTGCGCCATCCTGCGCCGCACGCAGCGCGATAGCCTTGCCAATACCGCGACTGGCGCCGGTGATGAAAAGCGTCTTGTTCTTCAGTCTACCCATTTAAACTTCATCCTGTCTGTAAATTGTCGGCGAGCAAGCCCGCATCAAAATGGTTATAGGTTCTCGCCGGGGAGATACGAAGACTAGAAGCGATACCGGCATCTGGCTTGCGTCAAGTGGCTGGTTCCTTCGGTCATGCGGAAAGCTGCGCCCTAGCCAGTCGACGCAAGACGGACCCCATTGCAAGCGCGAGCATGCTGTCTGGACTCAAGCATACTCTGGAGGTAGCTCAACATGTCTACGCAGCAACTTGAACCGGTCATCCGCGATATCGCCGCGGTCCTCGGCAACTGGGGTCCCGAAACGCCGATGTCCACCATCCGCAGCGACTCGGACAAACTATTCTGCGCCACGAAATTCACCGTCGGTGCAAGCGCCGAGGCGGTCAATGCGGGCGGTGTGAAAGCCGAGTGGATCACTGCGCCCGGGGCGCTGAACGATCGCGTGATTCTTTATCTGCACGGTGGCGGCTATATTCTCGGCTCCATCAACTCGCATCGCGATCTGTGCGAGCGGCTGTCGCGTGCGGCCAAGGCCCGGGTGCTGGCGCTCGACTACCGCCTCGCCCCCGAGCATCCCTTTCCAGCGGCGGTGGAAGATGCCGTTGCCGCTTACCGCTGGTTGCTGAAGCAGAACATATCGCCAAAGCATGTGGCGATCGCCGGCGATTCGGCCGGCGGCGGGCTTAGCCTGGCGACCCTCGTTGCTCTCAAACAGGCCGGCGATCCCTTGCCGGCGTGCGTCGCACTCATGTCGCCCTGGGTGGATCTGGAGTGCACCGGCGAGTCCATGACCACCAAGGACGCCGAGGATCCGCTGGTGCGCAAACCCATGGCCGCCGGGATGGCCGCCACATACCTTCCCTCGGGCGACCTGCGCAACCCGCTGGCCTCGCCGCTTCACGCCGCGCTGGACGGGTTGCCTCCGCTGATGATCCATGTCGGCTCGCGAGAAACCCTGCTCGATGATTCCGTTCGCATCGCCGCAAAAGCCCGCAAAGCGGGTGTCGACGTTCAACTCAAACAGTGGCAAGGCCAGATCCATGTTTTCCAGCTTTTTGCCAGTCGGGTCGACGAAGGCGAGGCGTCGATACATGAACTCGGCGCCTTCATCCATGGCCGCATCAACTAATCATTTCCTGCTTGCTACAGTCAAGGCGTGGTTGCACGAACAACCAGTTTTCCCGGCGGAGGATTGGACTCGAGAAGCTGAATGACCTCAGGAACATTCTCGAACGAATAGACCTTGCCGATGAGTGTCTTTATCTCGCCCCGTTCCGCCATCTCGCAAAGCCGGTCAAAAGCGATCATGTCTTCCGCAGGCGAGAAACCGCCGACAAACACGCCGACCGCAGAGTAGTTTCGCGTCACCATGTCCAGCGGGTCCAGTGTTGGCCACGATCCACTGGCAAAACCGATCAGGGCCAGGCGTCCGAATCGGGCAATGCATCTGAGCGTTTTTGTACCGAGATCGCCTCCGACCGGATCGAATATGACGTCCGCTCCCTTGTCTGCAGTGATGCGGAGAACTTCAGTTGGAATATCGCAGGTTTTGTAGTCAATAACATGATCGGCGCCCGCAGCGAGACAGAACGCCCGCTTGTCTCCACTGCCGGCAACGGCGATCACCGTGGCGCCCAGCGCTTTCCCCAGCTGAATCGCCGCCACTCCGGAACTGCCCGCCGCACCGAGCACCAGCAGGACTTCATTGCGCGCAAGCGCGGCACGCTCCACCAATGCTGCGTAAGCTGTCCTATATGCGATGAGGAAACCCGCGGCTTCTTCGTCCGAGAAGGTCGAGGGAATTCGACGACTCCTCGACTCCTTGATGATCGCGTAGTCGGCATAGCCGCCCGAACCCCGGTTGAACAGGGTAATGCCCATCACCCGGTCTCCAACCGCGAAGCTTGATCCGGGCCCGGTGGCAAGCACCTCTCCGGCAACTTCCTGTCCCGGCGTCACGGGCGGTTGGGGCACCAGGGGATAGACGCCTCTGGTCATCAACAGATCAGGGAGGCCCACCCCGCACGCGGTCACCTTGACCAGCAGGGTTCCCTTCGTCAGGGGCGGCAATTGGGTTTGCTCCAGCTTCAGCACGTCCTGCGGTGCACCGAAGCGGGTTGACCTCCACATCCGACAGGATTGCATTTTTGAGTCCGTTTACATTCAAGAATTCAGGAGGCCGTCAAACCGCCATCCACCACCATTTACACGCCCGCCGTTGCCAGGGCACGAGCGGTCTCTGCGCCCAAGCCACGAGCGGCGCCGGTCACCAGGGAAACTTTACCGTCGAGGCGAAAGGCGTACCGTATTCATCGTCCTGTGCCGGACCGGATTGTCGAACTGCTTGCGTCATATGGCCAACCCGCCATCGACCATCAAAAATTGACCTGTGACATATGCGGCCTTGGACGACGCAAGAAAAGCTAGCGCCTCCGCAATTTCGGAGCATTCCCCCATGCGGTGCAGAGGTGTAGCTTCGACGGCCATATCCAGTATTTTTTTCGCGGGTCCTTGGAGCATGGGAAGCACCATCCCCCCGTTAACAACTCCAGGGCCTACTGCATTGGCGCGAATGCCGTTGCGTGCTTCCTCTGACGCCAGTTGCCGTACCATCATCCACACTGCCGCTTTTGGCACTGAGGAGAGCGTGTCTTCCGGCACGATGCCTGATACGGCACTGGTGATAAGGGCGGTAATCGATCCACCACCACCCTTGCGCAGCGCCGGCACCACGGCCTTGGAGATATTGAAAAAGCCAAACACGTCGGTCTCGATCACGCCGCGAAACTCATCATCCTTGAAGTCGATCAGCGGCCCGGTTCCAAACAAGATACCGCCGGCCGACACCACCGTATGGATGCGGCCGTATTCCTTCAATGCCTCGCTCACCACCTTGTCGACCGATGCTCGAGTCATAACATCGCATTCGATGGCGGTGGCCTTTCTGCCCATCTTGCGGATACCCGCCACCACGTCGTTGACGGGGTCCGGACGGGAGCGATAGGTCGCTACGACATTAGCGCCACGCTCGGCAAGCAGCCCGGCCGTCGACTGCCCGAGACCGCCGGACGCACCGAACACGATGGCGCAGCCATCACCGGGAAAATCCGGGGTTGTTACACCGTAGGCCATGATTGATTCCTCCTTGTTAAAAACGCAGATGTCGTTATTTGTGCCGCTCTGGGATCACTTTGCTTTTGCCGTCACCGCCGGCTTCTTCGCTCCGTCCGGATCGATGCAAATCAGCTCGGCGGTAAAACCTTCCAGGGATGCTGCGGGAAGCGGATTGTTGCTGGAGCAAGCCCAACCCTCCTTGGTAAAAGAGAAATCGCGCGTATAGGAGCCCTTCAAGGGCAGGGGATAGGCGATAAACCTTTCCTCCTTCGGCAGGAATCGCCACACCAGATCCATCGCCGTGTCATTGACCCATATTTCCTGCGTTTCCGGATTTACCGCCAGCGCATAAGGTGCTGGAATCTCATTCGGTGCAAATGTCGGCAATGGATAGACTTTGGCTTGCCAGGTATCTACGTCAATGCGAGCGATAGCCCCGTCAGAAAAGCCTGCGACCCAGAGTGTGCCGCTGGCATCAAAGCGCAGCCGACGAGGGGCATGCACCGGGGAGTCCATCTCCCGAACCTCATAAGTCGTCGGATCGACGCGTCCGACAGTGTCATTACCGAAGTGTGCGTACCAAATGCTGCCATCTTTCGGGTTCACGTCTATCCCATAGGGCATCGGGGCGACGAACAAACCCGCATTTGCCAACTTGCCGGGCAAATAGATAACGGTGGTTTTTCCGGTAGCCGGATCAAAACGTCCGATTTGATTGCTGGCAAAGATCGTGAACCAGATGACGCCATCCTTGGCAACGCGGATGGTATGCGGATAGAGCGCACCATGTCCGATGTCAAAGTGCTTGAATGTCTTCGCCACCGTATCGAACTTGATTAGTGTGCTGCCGATCGCATCGGTCATATAGAAGTTCCCATCATTTGCCTCCGCGAGACTATGAGGACCATGGGGTGCGGTAAGCCCAAACGGAGGCGTCAACCCCGCCTTGGCAAATCCGCCGCCGGGCTGCGTGCCATCTGCCGGCTCCTTGAAAAATGCAAGCTTGTCACTGGTCATGTTCAGCTCAAAGATTCCACCGGCGAACAAGTCGGTTATATATACCTTGCCTGTTCGCATGCTTACTTCGGCGTCATGGGGAACGGAAGATCCGCTCAATTTCCATTCGTACAGCTTGCTGGCACTGACGAGTTCGTCGTAAGTGATCTGCGGCCGCGAATGCACTAGGCTACCGTCGAATGCCTTGGACAGAAGTTCTGCACGGCGCTTGATCATTTCCGGATCTGAATTACCCACATACCCGTGCATGCGTTGCAATGTCGGCAGCCATCCTTCTGCCGAACGCGGTGTACGCGTAAAAATGCCCCCCACCGAATGGCAACTTAAACAATCACGGGTGAAGTTCCGACGGGAAAAGGGTGACGATTCGTCCTTGTCGAAATTGATTCGCGAAAAGAAGGAAAGCGCGGGATGGTCGTCCGATAACCGCTTCGGGTCGGTGATGTCGGTCAGTCGCACCGTCAGAGGTTTGCCAACCTTGGGAATGGATTTCAACGTTTGAATATGGTCATCGTGGTAGCGCTTGCGAACCCGCAGCACCAGCTTGCCGGTCATTCCGGTATTCAGCGAAAAAGTTCCCTCCGCGTTGCTGTATACCGATTCTGTACGGCCATTGTCATTGGCAAGAGAAACAATCGCGCCTGCCAGCGGGGCACCGCTGGAATCGACTACCTTGCCTTTGACGCTAGCCGCTTGAATCTCGGCTACCGGAAATCCAGTCACCAGCAACACGGCGCACAGGGCAACAATAGTGTTGCGGAGATCAGTTCTGGAACTTTTCATATCTCGACGCTCCTTGCGTATGAATTCGTTTTCGCCAATACCGGGCGCGATCATTAAATAATTCGCGATTATTGACTTCAGGCGCCCAAGCCGCCGTCCACCGCGAATTCACCACCGGTAATGAAACTTGCCCGGTCGGAACAAAGAAAAACCACCGTTGCAGCAACGTCCTCCGGCGTGCCGAGTCGACCGATCGGCGTCATTTCAGCCAGGGTGGTAAGCATGTCCTTCGTCACATTCTGGAGCATGGAGTATCCATCACGCCGGGGAAAACGCAGTTGACGCGAATGTTGTCTTTCGCCAATTCCACAGCACCATACCGGCTCATTCCACGTATCGCCCACTTGCTTGAAGCGTAAGCCCATTGATCGGGGATCCCCCGTAATCCGGCCGTCGAACTGATATTGACAATGGAGCCGCCACGTTTTCACATCTCCGGAATGACGGCTTTCATGCCCAGAAAAGTATCCTTGATGTTGACGCTATAGATCAGGTCCATGTCTTCAGGCGTCGTTTGCTCAAGACATGACATTCGGAAAACGGCGGCGTTGTTCCCCCGGGCATCAACGCGACCGAATCGCTCGCGTGTGTCATTGACCACACGGGCCCAGTCTTCTGACCGGGTTACATCCAGATTCATGAACGCAGCGATGTCCTTGCCTATTGAAGTTGCCACATCCGCACCTGCTGGATTGACGTCGGTCACCACGACGCGTACGCCGTCAGCCGCGAACAGTCGCGCCGCGGCAGCGCCAAGGCCGCTCGCGGCGCCGGTAATAATTGCCACCTTTCCATCCGTCACTTCCATTCACTTCTCCTGTTTTATGCTTACTGTTCGTCGCAACAGTTATCGTTGCAATGTCGGCGCCGACTCATTCGGCATTGCTTCGCGCAGTGTGTTCTTGAGCACCTTCCCCGTCGGGTTGCGCGGCAGCGCTGCTACCAGCCGTAGTTCGCGCGGCAGCTTGTAGCGCGCCAATCGTCCGTCGCCGTAGGTCCGTAACTCCTCCAGCGTGAGACTCGCGCCCGGCTTGAGTGCGACGACGGCGACCACACGTTCGCCCCAGCGCTCATCGGCGCTACCGATCACGGCAATTTCCGCAATCGCGGGATGCCCGAACAGGGCGCTTTCAACTTCCGCCGGATAAACATTTTCGCCGCCGCTGATGACCATGTCCTTGAGGCGGTCGCAGAGATACAGGTAGCCCTCTTCATCCACGTAGCCGATGTCGCCGCTGCGAAACCAGCCCTGTTCATCCAGCACTGCGGCGGTGGCGTCCGGACGGTTCCAGTAACCCTTCATCACATTCGCACCGCGGACGCAGACTTCGCCCTTGACGTGGGGCTGGGTAATCGGATCGCCAGAGTAGTCCCTGATCATGAACTCGGTGAGGATGGGCGCATTGCCGCAGGAGCCGAGCTTTTCGGCTGAAAGATCCGGGCTGAGGAAGGCAATCATCGTCGTGGTTTCGGTCATGCCGTAGCCCTGATGCACGGGGATGCCCCGGCCGTTGTAGAGCCGCAGCAAGGATTCGGGCATCGGTGCTCCGCCGACGGCGATGAGCCGCAGGCTGGACAGATCCGCCCGTTCAAACGCCTCGTGCTGGCTCATGAACAGCAGCATCGCCGGTACCGCGAAACTGACGGTAATCCGGTACTTCTCGATAGCCTGCAGAGCGCTCAGCGGGTCGAACGCCCGTTGCAATATCACATGGCCCCCGGCGGCAAGGGCGGGCATGGTGATCACGCACAGGCCCCCGACATGGAACAGCGGCGCATTGTTGAGCACCACGTCGGTCGATACGCAATCGAACACCAGATGCGTGTTGACATTGTTCGCCCAGAAATTGCCATGGGTCAGCATCGCGCCCTTGGGATTGCCGGTGGTGCCCGAGGTGTAGATGATCGCGGCGACGGAGTCGGGATCCACATCCATCGGGGGTTGCGATAGGGCAGCCAGCATCGCCACCTCGGCGGATTCCCACCCGGCCGAAACAGGCGCCACGGCCAGATAGCGGCGGCAGCTCAGTACAGGCTTGATTGAACTGATGATGTCAAGGTGTTCCGCTCCCACCAGCAGGGTGTGCACACCGGCATCGCCGATGACGAATTCGAGTTCCG
>JAYUGL010000201.1:0-12734 GCA_043738385.1 Sterolibacteriaceae bacterium | reverse complement strand
TGGGCCCAGGGAATGGCATAGCCGCGCGACACGCCATAGTATTTCAACGATTCCACCATCTGCGAGGTGGCGGGCAGTTCGAGCGACAGCGGCGGCGGGATCACGTAGTGCGCGAACTGCGCCGTGGCCGTCATCTGGTAGTCCAGTACCACCAGCAGTTCGAGCTTTTTCAGCGCCGCCTCGGTCTTGATCTGGTCCGGCCACGACAGCACCGGATTGCCGCCGAGGCAAAACAGCACCTTGATCTGGCCCTCGCCGTCGAGCAGGATCTCGTCGGCCAGCGCCGCGGTCGGCACGCCGCTGGCGTTTTCCATCAGCCCGTGCACGCGCATCGGGCGATCACTCATCACCGGGTAAGGCGCATAGGGCTGCGCCCGTGGCGTGAAGGCGGGCAGCAGCACATTGGGATTGGGCGCTCTGTCGCCTTCGCGCGCCCAGCGGCCGCACAAGGTGTTCAAACACAGAGCGAGGTAGTAGGTGAGATTGCTGTGGGTCGAGAAACTCGGCCCGGTCGAACACACGACGCCACCGCGCTTGCCCCGGCCGAAGCTGCGCGCGGCTTCCAGCAGTTGCTCAACCGGCACATCGGCCCGTTGCGCAACGAAGGCCGGCGTGTAACCGGCGACACTCGCTTTCAATGCTTCGAAACCTTCCGCATTCGTGGCGACGAAATCGGCGGCGTACAGGCTTTCTTCAATGATGATGTGGATGATGCCGGCGAGCAGGGCCGGATCCTGGCCCGGACGCGGCTGCAGGTGAACATGGGCGCGCCTGGCGGTCTCGCTGCGGCGCGGATCGATCACGATCATTTTCATGCCGCGTTGGTCGGCTTCTTTCAAGCGCGCGCCGGGATTGTTGAGCGGTCCGCCGTTGGACTTGGCGACGATCGGGTTGGCGCCGACGATGATCCATGTATCCGAGGTCTCGAAGGTCTGCAGGCCTGCGTGCCAGTTGCCATGCATCGCCACCGACGTGTACTCGGCCGGCTTGTCGATACTGGCGGCGGAAAAGGCCATGCGCGACTTGATCGCGCGCAGCCATGCTCTTGCAACCGGCACGCCGACCGGGTGCGAGACCTGACCGGAACCGTTATACATCGCGATGGAACGCGGGCCGTGCCTGGCAAGAATGTCCTGCACCTTGGCGGCGATCTGATCCAACACCGCCGCGGAATCGATCACGACGAGGCTGCCGTCTGGTTGGCGTTGCAAGCACTTGAGCAGTCGCTCGGGACCGCTGTGCTGTGCCGGCAACGCGCGCCCCTTGGGACAGCTATAGCCATCGAAAGCCGGCGCATGTGGATCGCCGGTGACCTTCACCGCGCGCCCGTCTTCGGTGGTGACGAGGATAGGGCAATAGGCGAGGCAGTTGCGACAGATGCTGGGAACAACACTTGTGACCATGGAATCGCCTCCGGCCTTATCGTTCAGCGAAAGCGCGTCAACCACGAAGGAGCCGGCTATCGATGCATTTATCGATGCATTTATCGATGCATTCTATCAATGCTTTCCAACGGCCGGAACAGGTACCCGTCAACCCATGCGCTTGCGGGAGGGATCGGGGAGGTGATCAGCGCTTTTTGCGACGACGCCTTCCGGTACGCTGATGCTGGCGCAACCCCGTGTCAGCGCGCTTGTTCGTTGGCTGAAGTCGTGGTCCAGGCCCGCGCTGGCGGCTTGTTGCGCGGCGCCGCTTCATAAAGCGGCATCATCCCGCCTTCGAGCGAGGCCAGATTTTCAATCCGTTTGGCCGGGGCGGGGTGGGTGCTGAGAAAGTCGATGCGAGAATTGCCGCCGCCTTCCTTGAGCATCTTCTCCCACAAGGTCACCGCGGCATGGGGATGGTAACCAGCGCGCGCCGCCAATTGGACACCAAGGCGATCAGCTTCCGATTCGGCCTCGCGGCTATGCGGCAGCAGGACAAATGCCGCCGCTCCCAATCCGGCCACGGTCTGACGCATTTGCTGATCGGAGGCATCACTCGCCGTTGCGCCGAGAAGGGCAACGCTCACGCCGACTGCCATCTGCTCGGAAATCTGTTCGCGACTGTGTTGCAGCATGGCATGGGAAATTTCGTGGCCCAACACTTGCGCCAGTTCGTCATCGGTGGGTTTTATTTTTTCCACCAAGCCGGTGTAAATGGCCATCCTGCCGCCGGCCATACAGAAGGCGTTGACTGTCTTCGGGTCGTCGATGACATTGATGTTCCATGCCCAGTCGCGGGTCTCCGAGCGATAGGTCACTGCCTGATCGATCAGACGGTCAGTGATCAAACGTACGCGGGCAATTAGTTTTGCATCGCTGCTGAGCTTCCCATTCTTGTTCAGGTCGCTGAGCATGCCCTGATATGCCTGGGCGGATTGGGCGATAGCGGATTGTTCTGATACCAGCATCAACTGACTGCGGCCGGTAATCGGATTGGTGCTACACGCCGTCAATAACAAGACCAGCGCCAGACGGCAACTATTGGATCGCATGATTCAGCTCCAAAAAAGCAAACGGGGCTCCTCAGTTCTCCAAGGTGCCCCGTCTTTGATAATCCACGATGGGATCAGCTCGTCTTTCTTTCCAATTTTTCCTTGATGCGGGCGGACTTGCCGGAGCGCTCGCGCAAATAATACAGCTTGGCGCGGCGCACATTGCCGCGACGCTTCACCTCAATGCTGGCGATTAGCGGCGTATAGGTCTGGAAAGTCCGCTCGACGCCCTCGCCTGAGGATATCTTACGCACGATGAAACTGGAATTGAGGCCGCGATTGCGTTTGGCGATCACGACACCTTCGAAAGCCTGAACGCGCTTGCGCTCACCTTCGACCACATTCACACTGACAATCACGGTGTCGCCGGGGGCGAAGCTGGGAATGGTTTTGCCCAGACGTGCTATTTCTTCCTGCTCAAGTTGCTGTATCAGATCCATGTTTATCTCCAAGTCAACATCACGGCCATTGGCCTTTCGTGCAGAGCAGGCGGACCTGATGCACGCGGTTTCTTAATGGCGCTCCTGCTTGAACTCTTCCAGCAGTTGCGCTTCTTCGCTGCTTAAACAACGACACTCCAGCAAATCAGGGCGTCTTAGCCAAGTCCGGCCCAGCGCCTGTTTCAGGCGCCAGCGCCGAATTTGTTCGTGGTTGCCGGAAAGCAGCACATCCGGCACCCGCATTCCTTCGTATTGCTCGGGCCGCGTGTAGTGGGCACAATCCAGCAAACCCGCCACGAACGACTCTTCAATCGCCGACGCGTCGTCATTCAACGCGCCCGGCAACTGCCTGACACAGGCATCCATCAAGGCCATCGCCGCGATCTCGCCGCCCGAGAGGACAAAATCGCCAAGCGATATTTCCTCATCCACGCGCCGCTCGATCAGACGTTCGTCAATGCCCTCATAACGCCCACACAACAAAATCGCGCCCGCCCCGGCAGCCAGTTCGCTGACCCGGCGGTGCGTCAGTGGCGCACCTTGAGGCGACAGGTAGATCACCTGCGCCTGACCGGTCTCGGAACGACGCGCCGCTTGAGCGGCATCAATCGCCTGCTCCAGCGGCGCGGCCAACATCACCATCCCTGGACCACCACCATACGGCCGGTCATCCACCGTGCGGTGATTGTCGGTCGCCCAATCACGCGGATTCCAGCACTGTAGCCGCCACAACCCCCGTTCCACAGCGCGCCGGGTGATGCCCGAATCTGTTACCGCGGTAAAGGTTTCGGGAAACAGGGTCACGACATCAAAGCGCAGCGTCACCAGTCAGCTCCCCACTCAACCAGAATACGGCCAGCGGTTACATCCACATTTTTGACCACTTGCGCGACGAAAGGCAACAAACGTTTCTGCTCTCCGTCACGCACCACGAATACTGCGTTGGCGCCGGTCTCGATCAGATTATCAACCGTACCCAGTACCATACCTTGTTCATTTACAACCACCAGACCGATCAGATCGGCCCAGTAATATTCGTTCGCTGCGGTTTTCGGCAACTCTTCCCGTGGCACCGCGAAATACAGCCCGACCAGCGCTTCCGCGCCATTGCGGTCATCGACGCCACCGAACTTGACCACCCATCCGGCGCTATGCGGCTTCAGCGTGGTTAGCGGGTACGCCGTCCACTTGTCGCCTTCCGCTTCGGCCCCGAGCCGCCATTGCAGGATCTTGGACCAAGCCGCCGGATCATCGCCAAACGGATGCAAATGCAACCAGCCGCCCACACCGTAAGGCGCAACGATGCGCCCCAGGGCAATCACGCCAATTAAGCTGCCTTGCTGGCGCCGAACTGCTTGACCAGACGCGCGGCAGTCGGCGAAAGCTGAGCACCGTTGCCCTGCCAGTAAGCGAGGCGCTCGGTATTGATCAACAGGCCCTGCTCGTTGGCGGAGGCGACCGGGTTATAGAAACCGATGCGCTCGACGAAACGGCCGTCACGGCGATTGCGCGAATCAGTAACTACCATGTTGTAGAAGGGGCGCTTTTTGGCACCGCTTCGGGCGAGACGAATGACAACCATGTCGTTCCCTTAAATTCGGAAAAAGTGCGCGATTATAGTGGGAAACCGTGCCCGGAACAAGCGCCCATGCGCTATTTGCCGGTTTGGCGGATCGCGCGTCAAATTCCACTAAAATCCGGCCAACCCGTTCAAAGACTTGTGAATGTCAGCGACCGCTCCTTTGCCCAGCCCACCCTTTGCGCTCGACGATGCCTTGGCTTGGCTCGCCTTGCCGCCGGGCGAAGACCCCTTGCGCGACCTGGCGCCGCTGCGCAGGTGCTTGCAGACCTTGGCTGTGGTCGAAATTCCGCCGTCCCACAAACTGCGGATATTCGAAGTGTTTGAACCCAGAGTACGGAGAGTCCATTTGGCGGTGATGCCTTTGCTGCTGGATGCGACATTGCCGCGGTCACGGTCGCTATGTGACATCACACGGGCAATGAACCAGATCCACGGCCTTTGTGCAGACATCCTGCTGGTGGCGGCCGCCACGGACGATGCAAATCAACCCGTCAGGCAGCACCGTTCAATTGAACAGATTTGCCGAAGCGCCCTTATTCAGCTGGAGCAGCAACTGATGCTGGCCTTGATGGCCTTTGGTCAACCTCCGCCGGGGTTGTGGTTGCGTACCGACTCGGCCTATCGTCTCTTTGAAACGGGGGCTGATGTCGAATGCATGGGAATTTTTGGGCGAATGCTGGCACTTGCATCAGCACAACCGGAAAGTTTCACCTCGCGCGAACTCGCGTTCCTCCGCGAAGTGCTGATTCAACTACAAAAGATGGCCAGTGTCTCTCAGGAACAACCGCAGGGAACCAAGCCATTTTTTTGGTGTGATACGGCACATGATCAGTCACCTGTGGCCTCATCGCGGCAATGGCCGACACCCATATCTGGGCTGCTGTATATCAGTTTTTCTCCCCTGCTCTCTGTTCTTGCAGGATTGCTTGAGCACCTCGAAACCGGTACGCCGGCGGCCCGTCTGGGTTTGCCGCGGGAAGCGAACCAGCCCGACTACCTGAATGTTCTGCGTCGAGCGCAAACGCTCTGGTTGGCGCCTCCCAAACGTCACTTTCCGCGTCGGCGGCAAAGCCACGAAGTGCATATGTGTGTTCGTCTGGGTGAGCTCTGGCGCGTGTTGCAGGAAGAACAATCGAACGATCCGGAAATCTCGAAGTGGATGATCATCAACAAGAGTCCCAACGGTTGCTCGGTCGAGCATGTTTCCGGGAATATCAGCGGATTGGTCGCGGGGGGCGCATTAGGCATGCGTGAGACACCGAACAGTCCCTGGAGCATTTGTCTGGTTCGCTGGATACGCAGCGGCGCGTCGGAACGCGTCGAACTCGGCATTGAGTTCGTGGCGCCGGACGCCAAGCCGGTTCGCGTAGTTGGCGGTTCGGCGGGCGAGGAATCTACCCCCGGCCTGCTGCTGCCCGCCATGCCTCAAATTGGGCGAAGGGAGGCATTGTTGATCGCCCGCGGCCGGCACGCGCAGCAACATTTCAATCTGGTCATCGAGAAAAAGGGCAAGGTGATGTTGGCAACCTGTATTCCGGGCACCCTCATTCAGCAGACCAACCGCATTGAGATTTTCGAGTTTGTGCGCACCCGATTGCCTGGCTAGGATCTGCGCTTGATCTTCTTGTTTTCCAACTCGGCGGTAATCAAGGCCCCCAGCAAAATCACGCTCCAAGAAAGGTAGAGCCATACCAAGAAAATGGGGATGGCAGCGAAAGCGCCATAAATGATGCGATAGCCCGAAACGCTGGCAAGATAAATTGCAAACAGCCATTGCATGGTGCTGAACCCCAGCGCCGCCGCTATCCCGCCCAGGATCGCGTGCGGCCGAGCAACCGGTCGATTGGGCACCTTCCAGTAGAGCAATGCAAAGGCCCCCGCTACGGTGATGAAAGACAAGGTGCGCAACACGCTGGCCGTCACGGTACGCCACTCCTCTACCAAACCGAGCGAAGTACTGGCCAGATAAGTCGTTGCGGCGATGCTTCCACCGAACACCGCCGGGCCGAGCAGCAGCGCCACCACGTGCATCACTATGCGGCGCAAGAATGGGCGATTCTCGCGGACCGCCCAGATGCCGTTGAATGCGTGCTCGATCGTCAACATTTGAGCCACCGCCGTGACGGCCAAGGTCGCGATGCTGATCCAGGTCAGGTGGTTCGCTTTGTGCGCGAACTGCGAAACATACTTGGCGATGATGCTGCCCGCCTTGTCCGGCAGCAGATTGGCCAGAAGAAACTTCTGGATCGCCGCCGACAGCGTATCCGCGAGCGGAAAATGCGACAGGATTGCAGCAGCCACCGCAATCATTGGCACCAGCCCAAGCAGCGTCGCAAACGACAATGCTGCGGCGGTTTGCGTCAAACGCTCGCTCCGAAAACGACGCAGAACCCGAAACGGAAGCAGTATCAGATGCATGGCAGTACTGCGGCGAACGGGGCCGCCGAATGGCGGCTCAAATGCCGCCCTGCGGATTGACCAGGCTGGGCCCGGCGTGAAGCTTGTTCAAAGCATTGAGGTAGGCTTTCGCCGAAGCAACAATGATGTCGGTATCGGCACCCTGTCCGTTCACCACACGTCCTGCCTTCGCCAGCCGAACGGTGACTTCGCCTTGCGCATCGGTGCCGGTCGTAATCGCGTTCACCGAATAAAGTAGCAGATCCGTACCACTGCGACTAATGCTCTCGATCGCGTTGAAAACGGCGTCGACCGGACCACTGCCACGCGCCACGGCGTGTTGCTCGTCACCGGCGCCAACCGCCAGGGTGACCTGGGCATACGGAGTCTCGCCGGTTTCGGAGCGAAATCCGGATGAAATGAGACGGTAATACTCATGTTCGGGCGTCACGACATCGTCAGACATCAAGGCATGAAGATCCTCATCGAAAATATCATGCTTCTTGTCGGCAAGTTCCTTGAAGCGAGTGAACGCAGCGTTCAACACCCGCTCCAAATCGACCTCGATGCCCAACTCCAGCAATCGCGCCTTGAACGCGGTACGACCAGAGTGTTTGCCGAGCACCAGCTTGTTGGCGTTCCAGCCGACATCTTCGGCCCGCATGATTTCGTAAGTTTCGCGATGTTTGAGCACGCCATCCTGATGAATCCCAGCCTCATGGGCGAATGCGTTGGCGCCGACGATGGCCTTGTTCGGCTGCACCGGAAAGCCGGTAATACCGGAAACCAGCCTCGAAGCCGGCACAATTTGAGTCGCGTCGATGCGCGTTTCGCAGGGGAAAATATCCTGTCGCGTACGCACCGCCATGACAATCTCCTCCAGCGAGGCATTGCCAGCCCGTTCGCCGAGGCCATTGATGGTGCACTCCACCTGCCGCGCGCCCGCCATGACCGCGGCAAGCGAGTTGGCGACGGCTAGCCCGAGATCATTATGGCAATGCACCGACCAGATCACCTTGTCGGAATTCGGAATGCGTTCACGCCACTTGTAGATTCGCTCAGCAAACTGCTCCGGAACGTTATAGCCGACAGTATCGGGAATATTGATCACCGAAGCGCCTTCCTTGATCACGGCCTCGATGATGCGGCAGAGGAAGTCGAGGTCGGAGCGTCCCGCGTCTTCACAGGAAATCCACGCTGTCGATGCCGTTACGGGCGAAGCGCACGGCGCTGCGGGCATCAACGAGGACCTCATCGGGCGTCATGCGCAGCTTTTTCTCCATGTGGATCGCGCTGGTCGCAATGAAGGTATGGATACGCCCCGACCTGGCAGGTTTGATAGCCTCCAATGCACGCTCGACATCCTTGTCAAAAGCACGGGCCAGAGCGGCCACCGTTGCATCCTTGATGACCTCGGCGACCGCGCAGACGGCCTCGAAGTCGCCATTCGACGCGGCCGGAAAGCCGGCTTCAATGACATCGACCTTCATTTTCTCAAGCTGACGGGCAATGCGCAGCTTTTCGTCGCGCGTCATCGAAGCGCCGGGCTTTGTTCGCCGTCGCGCAAGGGGGTATCGAAAATCATCAAATGTTCTTTGGTCATGATGCTCTCCGCTGCAAGCGGGACTCAGCCACGCCCGATAGCTGCGCTGTCAAGCTACGAGCGCCGCGCAATAGCCTTTCGGCTCGACATCCAGCGCCATACGACCATCGCGTAACCAGACAGCGCGTAGCAAAGGAACAGCGCAAACAAAACTCCCGGCGGGTAGCTCGACACCAGCGCAAAACCGAGGGCGATTCCCGCAATCACCAAGAACGGCACGCTGCGGCGCAGGTTGATGTCTTTTCCGGAGTAATAGAGGACGTTACTGACCATGGTGATTCCCGCAAAAATGGTCAGCCCGCACGCATACCAACGGGCTTCATCACCTTTCCAGCCGTTATCGATCATGACCCACACCAGTCCGGCGATCAAGGCCGCCGCCGCGGGACTGGGAAGACCCTGAAAATAGCGCTTGTCCACCACGTCAATAGTGGTATTGAAGCGGGCCAGACGCAAGGCGGCGCCGGCACAATAGATGAAAGCCGCGATCCAGCCCAGCTTGCCCATGCCCTTGAGCGCCCATTCGTAGACGACCAGCGCGGGTGCGGCGCCGAACGACACCATGTCGGATAGTGAATCGTATTCAGCGCCGAAGGCACTTTGGGTCCGTGTCATTCGCGCAACGCGGCCATCGAGACCGTCGAGCACCATGGCAATGAAAATCGCCACCGCCGCTTGCTCGAATTGCTGATTCATGGCCTGTACGATGGCGTAAAACCCGGCAAACAAGGCCGCCGTCGTGAACAGATTCGGCAACAAATAAATCCCACGCCGACGCTGCTCGGGATTCATCAGTGCTTTATGAGGACGGATTTCCGGCATGGGATGAACGCGAGATCGAAACGGCCTATTGTAGCCCGCCGACTGCGTTATGGCAGTTCAGCCAGGACGGTGGCCGTCGCACTCACCGTGTCACCGATAACGACTTTTACCCGCACATCCGTCGGCAGATAAACGTCGACACGCGAACCGAAGCGGATGAAGCCATAGCGCTGTCCTTTTTTCAGGGTGGCATCGGCTTCGACGTAACAAAGAATACGGCGCGCAATCAGTCCGGCCACCTGGACGCAGGTCACGTCCTGTCCGCCAGCCATGCGGATATGTAGGGCATTGCGTTCGTTCTCAGTTGAAGCCTTGGCCAGCGCCGCGTTGACGAACGCGCCGGGGTGATACCAGCGCTGAACGACTACGCCATCCACCGGACTGCGGTTGGAATGGACGTTGAACACGTTCATGAAGACGCTGATCTTCAATGCATCGCGGTCGAGCCACGGGTCACGAACTGGTTCGATGGCGACAATACGACCATCCGCGGGTGAAAGCACGCTCTTGTCGTTACCCGGTACTTCGCGCGGCGGATCGCGAAAAAACTGTAGCACGAACAGAAAGATCAGCCACAGCGGCAGCGCCCAGCACCAACCGGCAAACAGGGATACCAATACCGCAGTGCCAAGGGCAACCCCAAGAAAAGGCCAGCCTTCCCGTGCAATGATTGGATGCGGGTAGTGAGTGTTCATCGTCGCACCTGGATATGACAAGGGCACAGCCGGTCAGCCGCGCCCTTTGTGGTTTTCACGGAAGCTGCTGGCTAGTTTTTGGTTTGATCCACCAGTTTGTTCTTCTTGATCCAGGGCATCATGGCGCGCAGCTTTTCGCCGACCTGTTCGATCGGGTGTTCAGCAGTGAGGCGACGGTGCGAGGTCATTTCCGGATAGTTGGTGCGACCTTCAAGAATAAAGCGCTTGGCATAGTTGCCGTTCTGAATATTCTCCAGCGCTTCGCGCATTGCCTTGCGCGCCTCATCGCCGATGATCTTGGGGCCGGTGACGTATTCGCCAAATTCCGCGTTGTTGGAGATGGAGTAATTCATGTTGGCGATGCCGCCTTCAAAAATCAGGTCCACGATCAACTTGACCTCATGCAGGCACTCGAAGTAGGCCATTTCCGGCGCATAGCCGGCATCGGTCAGGGTTTCGTAACCGGCCTTGATCAGTTCCACCAGACCGCCGCACAGCACCGCCTGTTCGCCGAACAGATCGGTCTCGGTTTCCTCGCGAAAGTTGGTTTCGATCACGCCGCCCTTGGTGCCACCGTTAGCTGCGGCATAGGAGAGTGCAAGATCCTTGGCCTTGCCGGATCTATCCTGATGGATCGCGATCAGCGAGGGGACGCCGCCACCGCGCAGGTACTCGGAACGAACCGTGTGGCCGGGGCCCTTGGGGGCGATCATGATGACATCGAGGTCATCACGCGGGATGACCTGGTTGTAATGAATGTTGAAACCATGCGCGAAGGCCAGCACCGCACCTTGCTTCAGATTGGGCTCGACATCGTTGTAATACACGGCAGGAATGTTTTCGTCCGGCAGCAGAATCATGATCACATCGGCGCCCTTGACTGCCTTGGCGACTTCTTCGACCTTGAGTCCAACGCCAGCAGCCTTGTTCCATGAGGCGCCACCCTGGCGCAGGCCAACCGTCACCTTGACGCCGGAATCCCTGAGGTTCTGAGCATGGGCATGGCCTTGCGAACCGTAGCCCACGATGGTGACCTTCTTGCCCTTGATCAGGGAGAGGTCGGCGTCCTTGTCGTAATAAACCTTCATGACTACCCTTTCAACAATCAGATTTTAAGAATGCGGTCGCCGCGTCCGATACCACTGACGCCGGTGCGCACTGTTTCCAGAATCAGCACCTTGTCGATGGCTTCGATAAAGGCGTCGAGCTTGGCCGAGTTGCCGGTGAGTTCGATGACATAGGCAGAATCGGTAACGTCAATGATGCGCCCGCGGAAAATGTCGGAGATACGCTTCATCTCCTCGCGGTCCTTGCCGGTCGCGCGCACCTTCACCAGCATCAACTCACGCTCGATATGCGAAGCCTCCGACAAGTCGACCACCTTGACCACATCCACCAGCTTGTTGAGCTGCTTGGTGATCTGCTCGATGACTTCGTCGGAACCGCTGGTAACAATCGTCATCCGCGACATCGACGGATCCTCAGTCGGCGCCACCGTCAGAGACTCAATGTTGTAGCCGCGGGCGGAAAACAGGCCGGAAACCCGGGAAAGCGCGCCGGCTTCGTTTTCAAGAAGAATCGAAATAATGTGTCGCATGGTTCGCTATTGCCTCACAGGTCTTCGACTTCGGCCAGAATCATTTCCGACAGACCCTTGCCCGCCGCGATCATCGGATACACGTTGGCGGTCTGGTCGGTGATGAAGTCCATGAAGACCAGGTCATTCTTGTGTTTGGTGAATGCCTCGCGCAACGCCGGTTCAACATCGGCCGGGCGATCGATGCGCATCCCGACGTGGCCGTAGGCCTCCGCCAGTTTGACGAAGTCAGGCAGCGAATCAAGATAGGACTCGGAGTGACGATCGCCATGGAACATCTCCTGCCACTGGCGCACCATGCCGAGATAGCGGTTGTTGAGATTGACGATCTTGATCGGCAAATTGTATTGCTTGCAGGTGGACAATTCCTGGATGCACATCTGGATTGAAGCCTCGCCGGTCACACAGGCCACCGTGGCCTGCGGATTGGCAAAGCGCACGCCCATGGCGTAGGGCAGGCCAACGCCCATGGTTCCCAGACCCCCCGAGTTGATCCAGCGCCGCGGCTTGTCGAATTTGTAGAACTGGGCGGCGAACATCTGGTGCTGGCCCACATCCGATGTGACGAACGCATCCCCGCCGGTGACCTCCCACAGTTTCTCGACCACGTATTGAGGCATGATCAGCTCCGGGCTCTGCGCGTAGCGGAGACTGTTTTTGCCGCGCCATTCCTCAATCTGCTTCCACCATGCTGCCAGCGCTTTGGCATCCGGCTTGGTTGTTTCCGCTTCGATCTGGTGGAGCATATCGTCCAGCACGTCGGGAACGCTGCCGACGATCGGCACATCGACGCGCACGCGCTTTGAAATGGATGACGGATCAATGTCGATCTGAATGATCTTGCGCGCATTCTGCGCAAAGTGCTCCGGATTGCCGATCACGCGGTCGTCGAAGCGGGCGCCGACGGCAAGCAGCACGTCGCAATGTTGCATCGCCATGTTGGCTTCGAACGTTCCGTGCATCCCCAGCATTCCCAGATGTTGGCGGTCAGTTGCGGGATAGGCGCCCAACCCCATCAGTGTCTGGGTAATCGGAAAGCCAAGCATGCGCGTCAGCTTGATCAACTGCTGGTCGGCATCAGACAATATCGTGCCGCCGCCGGAGTAAATCATCGGACGCTTG
>JAYUGL010000200.1:0-12769 GCA_043738385.1 Sterolibacteriaceae bacterium | reverse complement strand
CACCGGGGCCGGGCGCGCCGAGGGCGCTGGCAACACCGATCAAGCACAGTTCGGCAAGCGTGTCCTTAGTGGCTGACATGGTTGACCTCCATCACGGTGGGTGACTTCCAACCCGTTAGATTTCATGGCGACCTATTCGTTCGGAATAAAGCCATGGCGCATGGTGTTGACGGCCACGCAACGGCTCCACAAAAATTGCTTCAGGTAGTCTGGCCCGCCGACCTGCACGCCGGTTCCCGACAGAGCGATGCCGCCGAACGGCTGGATGCCGACACGGGCGCCGGTGATCTTGCGGTTGAGGTAAAGATTGCCGATGCGGTAGGCCTGCCGCGCCTGGGCCAGATGCGAAGGCAGGCGCGAATAGACGCCGCCGGTCAGTGCATAGTCACTGTCCAGCGCCATGTCCAGCGCCGTGTCGTAGTCCGGCGCACTCAACACCGCCAGCACCGGGCCGAACACCTCCTCCTGTGCCAGGCGGTGCTGCGGGCGGATATCGGCAAAGATCGTTGGCGCCACATACCAGCCGGGGATGGGTACCGTGCCCTGCCAGAGCATGCGGCCCTCCGTTTTGCCGATCTCGATGTAGGCCAGCGCCTTGCGTTGCGCCGCCTCGGTGATCAAGGGGCCGTGTTCGCAGCGCGGGTCTTCCGGTGGGCCCCAGGCCAGGGCTGCCGCAGCTTCGGCGAGACGCGGCAGCAGGCGCTCGTGAGCGCTGCCGACGGCGATGACACGCGAACAGGCAGAACACTTTTGCCCCGAGTAGCCGAAGGCCGACGCCAGAATGCCGGTCACCGCTTCGTCGAGATCGGCATCCGTGTCCACCACGATGGCGTTCTTGCCGCCCAACTCGCACACCACCTGTTTGATGTGGCGCTGGCCGGGCGCCGGCGTGTAGGCGGCCTGGAGGATTTTCAGGCCGACGGCACGCGAGCCGGTGAACGCAACGATATGAATGCGCGGATCGGCCACCAGCTGCGCGCCCACCTCCGCGTCGCCCGGCAGCAGTTGGCAAACATCCGGCGGCAGGCCGGCGCGGCGCAGCAGATCGAGAAACGCGTGCGCGACCAGCAGCCCCGGCAGTGCCGGTTTCATCACCGCGCAGTTGCCGCTCACCAGCGCCGCCGAGGTCATGCCGGCGAGGATGGCGAGGGGAAAATTCCACGGCGCGATCACCACCGCCACACCGCGCGGCGCGTAAGCGATGCGGTTGTCCTCGCCGGGGAAACACACGGTCTCGTGCCATCCCCCCAGGCGCTCCATCTGCGCCGCGTAGTAGCGCACAAAGTCTACCGCCTCGGCCATTTCGCCATCCGCTTCGCGCCAGCTCTTGGCCGCCTCCAGCACCATCAAGGCCGTCAGCGAGCGGCGCTCATCCTGCATCAAGTCGGCGACACGGCGCATCAGGCATACCCGTGCCGCGACCGGTGTATCGCGCCAGGCGGGGAAGGCTGCCACCGCAGTGGCAAGGGCGGTATCGGCATGCGCCGCGCCGGCCAGATCGATCTGGCCCAGCACCTCATCCGGATGCGCCGGGTTGCGGGCGGTGTAGCGGCCCGCAGGCTGGGCAAGATCGTGACGTCGAGGCAGGGTGGCGCGCACCTGAACCAGCGCGGCGTGAAACGCGGCCTGTTCGTCTTGGCGCGAGAAATCGATCAATGGCACATTGGTGAAACTGCCAGCGCCTTTATCCTCGTGAATGTCTAGCCGGGTATCTGAATGGAGGTCCATGGTTTTCGTCCTCGGTTGAACTGCCGCATATGCGGACGTGAGATCAGGCGCCGGTGGTGCCATCAGCGCTGCAAAGTCGCCGCCTTCGACATAGGTCCGGCGCAGGATAGAGTTGGATGCGGTGTTCTCCAACAGCCGGCGAATCAGATAGGCGATACCCAGCGTCGCATCGCCCACCGGCACATACACTCGCATCGTCACACCCGCGGCGGCCACCGCATCGCGCAGCGGCTCGGCCATGCCGTAGATCATCTGCGCTTCCCAGCGCTCCGGCGCAAGCTCAAGGCGCCGCGCCCAGACCAGCGCCAGCGCCTGGTTGCGCAGATTGTGGGAGGCGATGGCGGGGTGCAGGCAATCGGTGTTTTCCAGCAGGCGCTGCGTAATGCACTCGTACAGCGCATCCGTATCCGCCTTGCTACGGAACACCGGCAGCGGCCAATTGCGTTGCGCCGCCCAGGCGTGCTCCTGATCCCAGTAAGCGCCCTTCACCAGCCGCACGCCGATGCGGCGGCCATGGTGTTGTGCAGCGCCGATCAGCGTCTCAACATCGTGCACCGTTTCCGGCAGGTAGGCCTGGAGTGCGATGGCAGCTTGCCAGCCGGCCGGCCAAGTGCCCAGCATGTCGAGGAACAGGCGCAGGATCAAGGGCTTCAACGCGTAATGCTCCATATCCACCGTCAGCGTGGCGCCGCTCGTTGTGGCGGCGGCGACGATGGGAGCGAGGCGGGCGAACACACGGCTGCGCGTGCCGGCGGCATCAAGTGGGTCGAAGCGGGAGGTCAGCGCCGTGAGTTTGAGCGAGAGCTGCGGCGGGTTCTGTCCAGCCCGAGGCAGTGCGCGCAGCAGATTCAAATTTCGGCTCTGGTAGGCATCGGCCTCCGCCTCCGTCAGCACCAGCTCACCCACGACGTCCATCGTTGCCAGCGCCGGGACCCGCGCCAGATCAGCGATGATCGCGGCGAGGCCGGCATCGGTTTCATCAGCGAGGAAGTGGTGCGCCAGCCGCTTCGACTGCCGACGCACCGCCCAAGCCAGCGAAGGCCGGGCGGCCATGCGCAGCAACCAGCCGGTCAAGCCGGGAACGGCGGCTTCGGCAAGATAGGCGCGCAAATGCGACGCCACCTGGCGTGAGTCGGCAAGCTGGGGCAGAACATCGACGAACTGGAACAGGGCGTTGCGCAACCCGTCGTCGGCCATGGCGCGGACCAGCAGCTTGCCGTTGACGCCACGATAAAGGCGGGGCTGGCGCGAAGCGGCCAGCGCAAATAGTTCGCGCCCCGCGGCGCCGACTTCGGCCTCAAAAAAAAGCAGATCGCTACAGTCCATGCCCCCTCCTGTGAGGAGATAGTCTCAGTATAGGTCGCTGTGGCCAGGTCGGCGAATCTTACGATTCCACGTCGGCGCGGCACCCAACCGCAAGCCGATCATCACGCTGCGATCCAACAGTCGCCAACCAAGATGGCAATGCCATATAAACACCGGCGCCATCGGTATTGAACATTGGGGATATTGAAGCTGAAGGACCTCAAACTTTCATTGTAGACCCGCACTGCTTCTTTTAGCGCGACCGCTTCTTGCCGGATTTCTCATTGCCTATTACATCATCTGCCCAGCTCAAAGCCGCCATGACGTTAGGAAAACCGATCGTGCTGGTGACCGACATCAGGGCATGATGAATCTCCTCTGCGCTGACGCCTGCCGCCAGCGCCCGTCTTACATGGCTGTGTACTGCGCCTTCGGAGCGGATAGCCGCTGCGGCGCCTAACTGCACTAGTTGGGTGACCGTCTCGTCTAGCGGGCCGGCTTGTTGCACCGCTGACCCCAATGCCTCGACGGCGCCAAAGTACTCCGGATGTTTTTTCTTGAGCTGCAAATATGCACTGGGCTCTTTCTTTCTTGCCATGATTGTCTCCTTGCTTTGTATTTACCCCTTACGAAGGCACCCCACCGAGCGGAAACCATCCGCCAGCAATCTGAACCACCGCGATTGCATTCACGGGCAACTGGTGCAGTGAGGTTCCCTCTGTTTTTCGTCCTCCAACCTATTGGCATTATGCCGCCAATTCTTTCTCGTGTTGATTGCTGAGCCAGTCGTCCAAGAATTTCTTGGGCGAGGGGACTTCCTGCGGGGCGTAAAACGGTTCGATGTAATCGAACAAATCAGTCATTGCTTCTTCTTTCGTGCGGTAGCGGGTGCCATGCACCCGCTCAGTCTTCAGACTGTTGAAGAAACTCTCCGTCGGCGCGTTGTCCCAGCAGTTTCCTTTGCGGCTCATCGAACAAGTCATATCGTACGCTTTCAGCCGTGCCTGAAAGGCATGGCGCGCATATTGGCTTCCCCTGTCCGAGTGATGCATCAACCCCGGTGCAGGTTTTCTCCTGAACCACACCATCGTCAGCGCATCCATCACGATGTCTGCCGTCATTCTCGGCTTGATCGACCAACCCACGACTTCTCTGTTGAACAGATCAATGACCACGGCCAGGTACAGCCAACCTTCGTCCGTCCAGATATAAGTCATATCTGCCGTCCAGACTTTGTTCGGTGTTGTCGGTGTAAAGTTTCTGTCCAGCAGATTCTGCGCTACCGGCAAGTTGTGCTTCGAGTCCGTCGTCGCTTTGTAGCGCCGCTTGTGCCGTGCCCGAATGCCGTTCTCTTTCATCAGACGCTCCACCCTCGGCTTACTTGCCGGAAAGCCCCGGTCGCGCAGTTCCCGGGTCATGCGCGGACTGCCGTAAGCCCCTTTCAGTTCAGCATGGATGGTGCGAATCAGCGCCAGCATCTGGACATCGGTCAGCCCGTGTGACTTGGTTTGCCACCTCGTCTCCACGCCCGCTAGCCACTGATGCTGACGGTCAGTACGTCGCACATCACCGGCAGCGGATAGACCTTCCTTTGGGTGTCGATCCAGGCATCCCACGGGGATTTCCGTTGGTCATACTTCACAACGCATCTTTCGCGAAGTATGCCGTCGCTTTTTTTAATATCGCGACTTCCATCTTGAGTCGTGCGTTCTCAGTACGCATTCGCGACATTTCCATCTGTTCTGGCGTCACGGTCTTGCCTCCTGATCCCGTCAGCTTGCCCGTATCGAATGCTTTGACCCAGTTACGTAGCGTCTGGTCGCCAAGCCCCAGTTCCTTCGCAACAACGCCATTGCTTTGTCCGTCCTTCACACGCTTTACCGCCAGTTGCTTGAATTCCGCTGTGTATTCCTGCTTCGGTAACTTCTTCATCGGTACTATTCCTTCCAAGTTATGCGGGGTTATACCCCTTCCCTTGGCAGACGAAATTCCGGGGGAAGCTCACTCCAATTTTACGCAGGAGATGAGTCAACCGCTGTGGTGATGCGGAGCCCGAGCGATCCACCGTGCTAAGCTGGATCACGTTTTCGCGTTTACTCCATGGCGGCCTACACCCTCTTCGATTATCACGAGCGCAGCAAGCATCGTCCAGCGCGTTACGCACCCGCACCGGGACGGCTGGACTGGGCCAATCAGCCGGATCCTTTCCGTTGTTACGAGGGTGCCACGCGGTTCGACTTGCCGCTGCCTGCGGATGGGCTCAAAACGCGCTACAGCGCGCTGCGCAATGGAAGGCTGCCGCCGCCGCTGGCGCTGGACCTCGACGCTATCGGCATGCTGTTTGAATTGTCGCTTGCCATCTCTGCCTGGAAATCCTATGGCGACACCGCCTGGGCCTTGCGCTGCAATCCATCGAGCGGCAACCTGCATCCCACCGAAGGCTATCTCGTCACCGGGCGTATTCCGGGCCTTGCGGCAGGGGTTTATCACTACCTGAGCCGCGACCACGCGCTTGAGCAGCGCGGCGCATGGGACGCGCCACTTTTCGGGGGCGCAGCGCTTGCGCTGCCCGGCGTATTCATTGGATTGACCAGTATCGCCTGGCGCGAGGCGTGGAAGTACGGCATGCGCGCATTCCGCTACTGCCAGCACGATTGCGGCCATGCGATCGCCGCCGTCAGCCTTGCCGCGGCGACACTGGGCTGGCGGGCGCGGCTGTTGGGCGCACCATCCGATGCCGAGATTGCGGCGCTGCTCGGGCTTGACCACGCCATGGGCCTTGCCGAGCGGGAACAACCCGATTGCCTGTTGTGGATCGGCCCGGGCGAATTGCCTCCGCCGCAGCTGCCGCCTCCCCCCGCACAAATTCACGGCACGCCGAATCGCTTGAGCGTCGAGCATGTTGACTGGCCCGATATCGAGCAAGTCGGCCGGGTGACTGTCAAGCCGCATCTGGAGCCGATGCCGGACGATGGTGGATCTGTCGCAGATGTAGATGCGCCTGCTTCAGTAGACGCGGCCGAAGATCTCGCCGCTGCGATCATCATTCGACAGCGACGCAGTGCGGTCAGCTTTGATGCGGTGACGCGGATCAGCGCCGACAAGTTCTACACCATGCTCGATGCTACTTTGCCCCGCGCTGCCACACCGCCCTGGTCTGCCTGGCCGTGGCAGGCGGAGGTACATCTGGCCATTTTCGTGCATCGTGTAGACGGCCTGGATGCGGGACTGTACCTGCTGGTCCGCAATCCCGCGGCCCTGGCAACGCTGAAGGCGGCGCTGCGGTCGGATTGGCTATGGCACAAAGCCGGCCCGCCCGATCTGCCACTCTATCTGCTGATTCCCTATGACCTGCGCGGTGCTGCGCGCAGTATTTCGTGTGGCCAGGATATCGCTGCCGATTCCTGCTATGCCCTGGGCATGCTGGCACACTACGCAATCGCAGCCGACGCGCCGTGGCGTTATCGCACGCTGCACTGGGAATGCGGCATGCTGGGACAAGTGCTCTACCTCGAAGCCGAGGCGGCCGGTATTCGCGGCACCGGCATCGGCTGTTTCCTCGACGACGAGATGCACGCGCTGCTCGGGCTGGAAGGCAGCGCGTGGCAAAGCCTCTATCACTTCACCGCCGGCGGCGCCATGGATGACCCGCGGCTCACCACACTGCCGGCCTATCCCCTGGCTCGATCAAGTTCAGTGCGCTCCAACCCCGGCTAGCGGCTGGTGGAACCGTCGCACAGCACAGGTAGGCATTAGCGGCAAGCGGGAATTGTCGATACGGCGGAAACACTCCCCGATTGCAACAATGATTCGGTGTTCGCCAAAGCACAGGGAGAGAACCCCCATCGCGCTGCCCGGTCTCCTCCATCGTCCGGTTACTTTTGCGTCTTGCGTCTGTCTACCAGGGTCTCGGCAAGCAGCCTGACCTGTCCCTGCTCGTCCTGCTCTTCGAGGCGCACCAGGAAACCCCAGAGGGATGCCACATGACGCAGCACCTCGTCCTGCGTCTCCCCCAGCGGACGCCTTTCATAGCGGAAATGGCGCAACGTGAGGGAGCGGTCGCCGCGCAGGTCCACATTCCAGACCTGAATGTTCGGTTCCCGGCTGCCGAGGTTGTATTGATCGGCGACGATCTGGCGCAAGGTGCGGTAACCCTGTTCGTTGTGAATGGCCTCGATCTTCAGCTTGTCGCTGGTGTCGTCGTCGAGAATCGCGAACAGGCGGAAATCGCGCATCAGCTTGGGCGACAGATACTGGGCAATAAAGCTCTCGTCCTTGAAATTGCGCATGGCGAAATCCAGGGTCACGCGCCAGTCGCTGCCGGCGATGTCGGGAAACCATTCGCGGTCCTCGGCGGTGGGCTGTTCGCAGATGCGCCGCAGGTCGCGCCACATGGCGAAGCCGAGCGCGTAAGGGTTGAGGCCGTTGAAATGGCGGCTGTTGTAGGGCGGTTGGGATAAGACATTGGTGTGCGACTGGAGGAATTCCAGCATAAAACCGTCGCTGAGCAAGCCCTCGTCATAGAGATGGTTGAGCAGGGTGTAATGCCAGAAGCAGGCCCAACCCTCGTTCATCAACTGCGTCTGGCGCTGGGGATAGAAATACTGGCCGATCTTGCGCACGATGCGCACCACCTCCCGCTGCCAGGGTTCCAGCAGCGGCGCGCTCTTCTCGATGAAATAGAGTAGGTTCTCCTCGGGTTCCTCGGGGTAGCGCTTCTCCACCTTTTCCGCTTCCCGCTCCAGTTGCGGCGGCAGGGTACGCCACAAATCGTTCACCTGCGATTGCAGGTAGATTTCCCTTTCCTTTTGCCGCTCCTTTTCCTTGAGCAGAGACAGCTTGGGTGGCCGCTTGTAACGGTCCACGCCGACGCTGATCAGGGCGTGGCAGGCGTCAATCAAATGTTCCACTTCGTCCTCGCCGTAACGCTCCTCGCATTCGGCAATGAAATTGCGGGCGAACACCATGTAGTCGACAATGGCATCGGCGGCGGTCCAGGTCCGGAACAGGTAGTTGCCCTTGAAAAAGGAGTTGTGGCCATAGGCGGCGTGGGCGACCACCAGCGCCTGCATGGTCATCGTATTCTCCTCCATCAGATAGACGATGCAGGGATCTGCGTTGATCACGATTTCGTAGGCAAGGCCCATCTGGCCGCGTCTATATTTCTTCTCGGTGGCCAGGAAGTGTTTGCCGAACGACCAGTGGTGGTAATACACCGGCATGCCGACCGAGGCGTAGGCATCCATCATCTGCTCGGCGGTAATGACCTCGAACTGGTTGCGGTAGCAGTCGAGCCCGTAATGTTTGGCGACGCGGCTGATCTCCCGATCGTAGCGGGCAATCAGTTCGAAGCTCCATTCGGAGTCCATCGGCAGGGCGTGCTTCTTTTTCATTCTGTTGGACGGGCTAGGCCAGTCTCTTGTGGAACAGTTCGCGGAACACGGGATAGATGTCGGGCAGCCCTGCAATGCGCTGCATGGCGAAGCGCCCGGCATGGGCGCCACGGACCTTCTCGTACTCGCGCCACAGGTTCTGCGCCTCCGCGCTCGTGATCTCGATGTAGGCGTAGTACTGCACCAGCGGAATGATCTTTTCGTCCAGCAGTTCCTGGCAATGAGGCGAGTCGTTTTCCCAGTTGTCACCATCGGAGGCCTGGGCACCGTAGATGTTCCATGTGCTCGATGCGTAGCGCTCGAGGATGATGCTATGCATCAGCTCCAGCGCACTCGATACCACGGTGCCACCCGACTCGCGCGAGTTGAAGAACTCCTCTTCGCCGACTTCGACGGCCTCGGTGTGGTGGCGGATGAAGACGACTTCGATGTGCTCGTAGGTGCGTGTCAGAAACAGGTAGAGCAGCATGAAGAAGCGTTTGGCAATCTGCTTCTTTTCCTCGTCCATCGAGCCGGACACGTCCATCAGGCAGAACATCACCGCCTGGGTCGACGGAATGGGAATTCGTATGCGGTTGTTGTAGCGCAGATCGAAAGTATCGATGAAAGGCACGCGCTCGATCTTGCGCAGCAGGCGAGCGATGGCTTGGCGCAGTTCGGCGGCTTGTGCGCTGTCGCCGTCTCCGCGCGCCTCCAGCTCCGCCAGCGCTTCCTCGGCTTTGCGCAGGTCCTTGCGGTAGGGGGAGCCGACGGCGATGCGGCGCCCGGTGGCGCCGCGCAGCGAACGCACCACGTTGATATTGGTCGGCACGCCAGCCTGGGTGTAGCCGGCGCGCACCCGCTTGTACTCGTCGATGCGCGAGAGCTGGGTCTTGACCAGGTTGGGCAGAGCCAGGTCGTCGAAAAAGATGTCGAGAAACTCCTCGCGCGACAGGGTGAACACGAAATCATCGAGGCTTTCCCCATCCGCGCTGGCCTCGCTGCCGCCGGCGCCGCCCGATGGCCGGTCCACCTCGTCGCCGGTATCGAAGCGATCATTGCCCGGTTGCACGATATGCCAACGCCCGCCGCGGCCCTGCTGGAACTGGGGCTCGGAAATGTCCTTGGCCGGAATGCCGACTTTCTCGCCGTTGTCGATATCGGTGATGCCGCGGCGGGCAATGGCATCCCCCACCGCCTTGCGGATCTGGCCCTTGAAGCGGCGCACAAAACGGCCGCGATTGACCGTGCTCTTGTTCTTGCTGTCGTAGCGCCGATCGACGATGCGGATCATGAATCCTCCGATCTGCTTCTTTGCGGCCATCAGCATGAAGCATGGAAACCCGGTAATGGCCGCCGATCCGGGTCTGCCTGACAATTTTTTCCAATCAGGACGACTTGCGCACCCGCAAGTACCACTCGGCCAGCAGTCGCACCTGCTTCTCGGTGTAGCCCTTGGCCATCATGCGGTTGACGAAGTCCTGGTGCTTGCGCTGGTCGTCGGCGCTGGCCTTGGCGTTGAAGGAGATAACCGGCAGCAGTTCTTCGGTATTGGAGAACATCTTCTTCTCGATCACCACGCGCAGCTTTTCGTAGGAAGTCCATGCCGGATTGTGGCCGTCGTGCTTGGCGCGGGCGCGCAAGACGAAGTTCACCACCTCGTTGCGGAAGTCCTTCGGATTGCTGATACCGGCAGGTTTTTCAATCTTCTCCAGCTCGTCGTTGAGGGTGCCGCGGTCGAGAATCTCGCCGGTGTTCGGATCGCGGTATTCCTGGTCCTGGATCCAGAAGTCGGCATAGACGACATAGCGGTCGAAGATGTTCTGGCCGTACTCGGAATAGGATTCAAGGTAGGCGGTCTGGATCTCCTTGCCGATGAATTCGGCGTAGCGCGGCGCCAGGAATTCCTTGATGAACCCCATATAGCGCTGCTCCACTTCCGGCATGAACTGCTCCTGCTCGATCTGCTGCTCCAGTACATACATGAGGTGCACCGGATTGGCCGCGATCTCGCGATGGTCGAAGTTGAACACCTTGGAGAGAATCTTGAAGGCGAAACGGGTGGACAACCCGGTCATGCCCTCGTTCACCCCGGCAAAATCCCGGTATTCCTGGTAGGACTTGGCATTCGGGTCGATATCCTTGAGGTTTTCGCCGTCATAGATCCGCATCTTCGAGTAGATCGAGGAATTTTCCGGCTCCTTCAGGCGCGACAACACCGAGAACTGGGCCATCATGCGCAAGGTGTCGGGAGCGCGCGGCGCGCGGGCCAGCGAGGAGGTGTCGACCAGCTTCTCGTAAATCCTGAGTTCCTCCGAAACACGCAGGCAATAGGGCACCTTGATGATATAGATGCGGTCGAGGAAGGCCTCGTTGTTGCGGTTGCTCTTGAACGTGATCCATTCGGCCTCGTTCGAGTGGGCGAGGATCATGCCGTCGAAGGGAATTGCACCAAAACCTTCGGTACCCTTGTAGTTGCTCTCCTGCGTCGCGGTCAGCAGCGGATGCAGCACCTTGATCGGCGCCTTGAACATCTCGACGAATTCGAGCAGGCCGCGGTTGGCCAGGCACAGTCCGCCCGAGTAGCTGTAGGCATCCGGGTCGTGCTGCGAGTATTCCTCCAACTTGCGGATGTCGATCTTGCCCACCAGGGTGGAGATGTCCTGGTTGTTTTCGTCGCCCGGTTCCGTTTTGGATACGGCGATCTGCCTGAGCACCGAGGGCCGCAATTTGACGACGCGGAACTTGCTGATATCGCCGTTGTACTCATGCAGACGTTTTACCGCCCACGGCGACATGATGGTGTTGAGGTAACGGCGCGGGATGCCGAAGTCTTCCTCCAGTAGCGCTCCATCCTCCTCGACCTTGAACAGGCCCAGCGGTGACTCGTGCACCGGTGAGCCCTTGATCGCATAGAACGGCACTTTCTCGATCAGGGACTTGAGTTTTTCCGCCAGGGAGGACTTGCCGCCGCCGACCGGACCCAACAGATAGAGGATCTGTTTCTTCTCCTCCAGCCCCTGGGCAGCGTGACGAATATAGGCGACGATGTTTTCGATCACCTCATCCATGCCATAGAAATCGCGGAACGCCGGGTAGCTCTTGATGATCTTGTTGGCGAAGATGCGCGACATGCGTTGATCAAGGCGCGTGTCCACCAACTCGGGCTCGCCAATCGCCATGAGCATCCGTTCGGCGACGCTGGCGTAGGCGGTTGGGTCACGATGACAGACCTCCAGAAACTCCTGAAGCGACATCTCCTCTTCCAGTGCCGCCTCGTAGCGGTTTTGGTAGCGGGCAAAGATCGTCATGACGATTCTCCTTTGTTCATGTAGTCCCGTATTAGATGCTACAGGTTCATTTGCTAAAGGTTCCATTGTCTAGAACGTTTGATGCGCAATCTTGTGGAAAATTCCATGCATCGATCGTGCCAATCCGGCGTTCAATTGGACAGGCCTGCAACACGTCAGCGACGCGCTCATCCTTTGACCCAGGCTCCGGGTGCGACCCTCCACGCCGCAGCGTGCGCTGACGCAAAGGCCGCCGTCATAAGGCGGCAGTGCCTACCCCGGCCTATAATGAATTATCGGTCAGGCATCATGGATCCGGTATTGCGCCAACCAAGTGCGGAACTCGGCGCGATAAATGTTGGCTAAGGGAGGAGGTGTTCCATGGGTGAGATCGTAGCCCCCGTCATACCCGTCCATCCATCCGTCCTTTCGCTGGAGGATCGCTACACGGTCGCCAGCGGGCGCGTTTTTATCAACGGCTATCAAGTGCTGGCGCGCCTGCTGATGATGCAGCGTGGTCGCGACCTGGCGGAAGGGCGCAACACTGCTGGTTTTGTCTCGGGTTATCGCGGCTCGCCGCTCGGCGGGATCGACCAGACGCTGTGGAAAGCGCACAGGTACCTGGCGGAAAATCACATCACCTTCCAGCCAGGCGTTAACGAAGACCTGGCGGCGACCGCGGTGTGGGGATCGCAACAAGTCAATCTGTTTCCCGGCGCCAAATACGACGGCGTGTTTGCCCTGTGGTATGGCAAGGGCCCGGGCGTGGACCGCTGTGGCGATGTGTTCCGCCACGCCAACGCCGCCGGCACCTCGCGCTACGGTGGTGTGCTGGTGGTCGCCGGTGACGATCATGCGGCCAAGTCGTCTACGCTGCCGCACCAGACCGACCATTTCTTCAAGGCGGTGATGATGCCGGTGCTGGCGCCGGCCGGCATTCAGGAATACCTCGATTTCGGCATTCATGGCTGGGCACTGTCGCGCTATTCGGGCTGCTGGGTGGCCTTCAAGGCCGTTTCGGATACCGTCGAAACCACCGCGTCGGTGGATGTCGATCCGTTCCGCGTGCGCATC
>JAYUGL010000199.1:0-4694 GCA_043738385.1 Sterolibacteriaceae bacterium | reverse complement strand
GTTTTTACCGTGCCGATCTTCGTCTACGCCCCCATGGGTGGCATGTGGCAGGCGCCAGCACCACCGTTTGGGCTGGACCTCAGCTTGTGGCTGTTCTTCTTCGCCAGCGCCGCCGTGCTGTACCCGAGCTGGCCGTTTTTTGTTTCCGCCTGGCGCGAAGTCAGGAAGGGTGTGCTGGGCATGGCTGCACTGATCGTATTGAGCGTAGGCACCGGGTATATTTTCAGCGTTGGCAGCACGTTTTTCTTTGCCGGGGGCGGGCAGTTCTTTGAGGCCGTTTCGGTGCTGCTGGTGTTCATCCTCCTCGGCCACTGGCTGGAGATGCGGGCCCGCGCGGGGGCATCGTCGGCCATCAAGGCGCTGATGAACCTCACCCCAACCATGGCCAACGTCATCCGCAACGGGGCCGAGGTGGAAGTGCCGACGGCAGAGGTATTGGCGGGCGAGATTCTGGTGATCCGGCCCGGCAACAAGATACCCGTGGACGGCACCATCGAGACCGGCGAATCGCTGGTGGATGAGTCCATGCTCACCGGCGAATCAATGCCGGTCCAGAAGGGGCCAGGTGCCACGGTGGTGGGTGCCAGCATCAACAAGAGCGGCAGCTTCCGCTACAAGGCGACCAAAGTCGGCGCTGACTCGGCGTTGGCGCAGATTGTGAAGCTGGTGCAGGAGGCGCAGAACTCGAAGGCGCCGGCCCAACTGCTGGCGGACCGGGCCGCGCAATGGCTGGTGATCGCCGCCATTGCCATCGGCCTGACGACCTTTGCGGTCTGGTTCTGGGTGATGGGCGAGCCGCTGCTCCTGGCAGTGACGCTGACCATCACGGTTTTCGTGATTGCTTGCCCGGATGCGCTGGGGCTGGCCACGCCGATGGCGGTGATGGTGAGCACTGGCCTGGGGGCTGCGAACGGTATCCTGTTCAAGAACGCCTCGGCGCTGGAAGATGCCACCAAGCTCGACGTCATTATTTTCGACAAGACCGGCACGCTCACCGTCGGCCAACCCGAAGTGGTGGAGATCGTCACGGCGGATGGCGTCACCGAGGAGGTGGTGTTGACCGCCGCAGCCGCCGTCGAGCAGGGCTCGGATCACCCGTTGGCGCAGGCCATCGTGCGCCGCGCATCCAAACTCACCATCGTGGCACCGACTGATTTTGAGAGCCTTGACGGCATGGGCGCGCGCGCTGAAACCGCAGGTGGCACGGTGTACCTGGGCAACCGGCTGCTGATGGACACGCAAAAGCTCGCGCTCGGCCCGCTGGAGGCGCAGGCCAAGCGTTTGCAGGGTGATGGCCGCACAGTGGTGCATGTGTCCCAAGCCGGTCGCGTCATTGGCCTCATTGCCATTGCCGATGCCATCCGGCCCACGTCCAAGGCCGCCATTGCCAAGCTGCGCGAACGCAAGATCGAGGTGGTGATGTTGACCGGCGACAACCTGGCCACGGCCACACGCATCGCCGCTGATCTGGGCATCGACAAAGTGCTGGCCGACGTATTGCCAGCCCAGAAGGCTCAGAAGGTGAAAGACCTGCAGGCCACCGGAAAGAAGGTTGGCATGGTGGGCGACGGTGTCAACGATGCGCCAGCGCTGACCCAGGCCAACGTCGGCTTTGCCATCGGCGCGGGCACCGACGTGGCAATGGAAAGCGCCGATGTGGTGTTGATGAAAAGCGACCCCTATGACATCGTCGGTGCCATTGAGCTGTCGCGCGCCACCGTGCGCAAGATGCACCAGAACCTGTGGTGGGCCGTGGGCTACAACACCATCGCGTTTCCGCTCGCGGCAGGGGTGTTGTACCCGTTCGTGCTGAGTCCGGAGGTCGCAGCGATTTCCATGTCAGGCAGCACCCTGATCGTGGCGATCAACGCGCTGATGTTGAAGCGCACCAAGCTGGCAGGCATCCGCCAACCGGGCAAAGTAGCGACAGCGGGTAAGCCTGACTTGCCGGAAATCCCGGAGTCGGCGAAGGCGTCCGCATCAACATGAACGGACGCAGGGTAATTCACTTGGCCCACCTCAGCGCCTTCGGCCGTGACCAGGCCCAGCGGCATGCAGCGAACGCCTACGCCGAGAGCCCGGCTGCGAACAAGTGCTCCATCATGACAGGCCAACAGTACGACAAGGAAGTCGTCCCGAACCTTTGAAACAACGAACATACGAGGAGCATATTGCAATGAACAACAAAGCCCTTCTCATCGGCGGCGGCATCGGGTCGCTTGCCGGAGCCGCCTTCATGGTGCGCGATGGCGGCGTGCCGGGTCCCAACATCTCGATCCTCGAAGCGAACCCCGTACTGGGTGGCAGCCTCGATGGTGCCGGAGACCCCACAAGCGGCTACTCGCTGCGCGGCGGGCGCATGCTGACCACCGACAACTATGAGTGCACTTGGGATCTCTTTAAGTCGATTCCCTCGCTGGTGGACAAGAATAAGACCGTGTTCGATGAAACAGTCGAGTTCAACCAAAAGCACAAGGCGAATTCCCTGGCGCGGTTGGTTGACCGCCGTCGCGCCAAAGTCGAGGTCACCTCAATGGGATTCTCCATGCAGGACCGCATCGAATTACTCAAGCTCACCAATGCCGACGAAATCGAGTTGGCCGACAGCCGCATCACCGACTGGCTGTCACCCGGGTTCTTCGAGACTGAGTTCTGGTACATGTGGGTCACCACCTTTGCCTTCCAGCCCTGGCACAGCGCGGTGGAATTTAAGCGCTATCTGCACCGCTTCATGCTGGAGTTCTCTCGCATAGAAACTTTGGCAGGCGTGAAGCGGACGATCTACAACCAGTACGACTCTCTGGTGTTGCCCTTGCAGGCTTGGCTGGAGAGCAAGGGCGTGAGGCTTGTCAGAGATTGCAAGGTGACAGACCTTGCATACAAAACCGACGGTGGCAAGTTCACGGTGACGGGCATCCATTGTCTGCAGCAGGGCCAGTCTGAGCTGCTTACAGTCAACGAAGGCGACTTGGTCTTCATGCAGAATGGGTCGATGACCGATGCCTCCAGCCTGGGGTCTATGACAAGGGCACCGTCGATGCTGACCAAGGAAGACAGCGGCGGTTGGACGCTTTGGCAAAAGCTGGCGCAGGGCAGGCCCGAGTTCGGAAATCCGGCCGCATTCAATAGCTGCATCGCGCAGTCGTGCTGGGAGTCCTTCACCGTTACGCTGAAAACACCGGCCTTCTTCGACCAGATGAATCAATTCAGTGGCAATGAGGCTGGCACGGGCGGGCTGGTGACCTTCAAGGACTCAAACTGGCTGATGTCAATCGTTCTGGCGCATCAACCGCACTTCGCCAATCAGCCGGCCGACGTGCAGGTGTTCTGGGGCTACGCGCTGTTCCCGGACCGGGTCGGAAACTTTGTTCCGAAGCCGATGGACGAATGCAACGGCGCCGAAATTCTGCATGAGCTTTGCGGGCATCTGCGTTTTGATCCCGAGACAGTGGCAACCGCCAATTGCATCCCTTGCCGGATGCCCTACATCACCAGTATGTTCATGCCTCGCCTGCACAGTGATCGGCCATTGCCGGTTCCCGTCGGTTCAAAAAATTTCGCCTTCATCAGCCAGTTCGTCGAGATTCCAGACGACGTGGTCTTTACCGTGGAGTATTCCGTGCGAGCAGCGCAAATGGCTGTCTACCAGCTACTCGGCATTGATCGTAAGGTACCCGCCATCACGCCACACGACAAATCGATTCGAACCCAGTTCGAAGCCTTGATCAAGGCGTTCAAGTGAGTACAAGGCATTCAACAGCGGGCGAGGCGTTGAACGAATATTAGGAGTCAATATGGAGATGTTGATAGTCTTGACCTCACACGTCAAGTTCGGCGACACCAGTAAGAAGACCAGTTTCTGGCGCACTGCATTTGCCGCTCCCTACTATGTGTTCAAAGCTGCGGGTGCCGAGATCAAACCGGCATCACCAATAGGGCGTCCAGCCGCCGCTCGACTCGAAGGGCGACAACGCAGTTCCGCAAGCCGATTTCCCGTGCCGCCGCATATCGGATCCTGTAGCGCAAGCTGGGCTTGCAGGGACACTCAAGCAGCGCCACGTGGCCGCGAGCAAATTCGACGCCGTTTGCTCGGCAGTGCCTGCGCGCGCTGGCACACGAAACAGATGGCCGACGATGCGACCGGACATTTCAATTCGGCGCGGCTGAACAGCCACGCATCGAGATGACAGCCTTGACATTTCCCGTCGGCTATCACGACCTCCACCCGGACGTGAGCATGAACTTCCAGATGAACCGCTGGTTCGGTTGGGTGGGCGAGCCTGACATGCTGGAGGAGATGCGCATAGCCGCTACGCGAATCGCGACCTATGCCGATTGGAAGCGGGAGTTTGTGGCGCTTGCCAAGCGCGCTTCGCAACAAGGCCGTGTCCTGACGGCGGGGTGCTACTGGCGCTCCGCAGAGTTCTTTATGCAAGCAGACGACCCTGAACGAAAGCCCGCGCGCGAAAAGTTTCTGGATGCAGTGCGGTCGGTGTACGGGCAGGAGCTAGGCGAGCGCTACGCCGTGCCCTATGAGGATGGTTCTCTCAAAGGATTTCTGCCAGCATATCGCTTGAAGCCGCCGCACGCCAAAGGCACGATTGTCTTCTTCGGTGGATTCGACAGTTACATCGAAGAGCTGACCAAGGCGTGCATCTATCTTCGCGACGCTGGTTATGACGTCATCGCTTTTG
>JAYUGL010000198.1:0-30146 GCA_043738385.1 Sterolibacteriaceae bacterium | reverse complement strand
AGCAACTCGCGCCAGCGGTGGTGCTGGTTCAGGTAGATACCTTCATCTTCCAGTTGCATGCCGCAATATTTCGGCTCAAAGCCCAGCCGCTTGGCGCGACTGTCGCCACCTTCAACCACTTTCGCAGCCCCTCGAGAGACATCGCTCCATTCGACATCGCGTGCCTCGAAACCTTTTTGGCTGGCATTGAAGGCAGCCAGATCATCCGGCGTAGCCATTCCGGCGGCGTTGAAAAAATCTTCGTACTGTCGAATTCGTCGCGTACGCAATTCCGGGGTATCACTCTTTGGCGCAAAACAGACGGTGCGAACCTCGGTTTTATTGACCGATACCGGCTTGATGATCCTGATTTGAGAACTCATCTGATCCATGATGAAGACGTTCGGGTAGAGGAACAGATTCCGCCAGCAATTGCTCATCCACCAGGCACGCTCGGTACCGAACTTTTCCGCATAGGCGTCGCGGTGTGTCCAGGAGGGGCGTATTTCCGGGTTTGGGGATTCGTTCCAAAGTACTACATGCCCATTTTCAAACGCGTAATAGCCGCCCGGGAATTCCGAGAAGCGGCTGACATCCATCGGCTTGATGCGGGCGTTCTCGGCTGACAATCGATGACGATTCTGGGTGGTGAGGATGTAGTTCCCGTGGATAACACCGATGTGATAGCCGTCCACGCCGTTCTCGGATTGCAGTTTCCAATTGCCATCGTAGGTATAGGCTTGGGGACCGGGCACAATTTCGATCTGCCCTTCGGGATCCTGATCGACGATCAGATCCAGAAATGACTTGGCTGCGCCCAGATGTTCTTCGAGGGCGGGTACATCTTCGGACAGACTGCCGAAGATAAATCCCCTGTAGCTGGCCACGCGGGCAATTGGCCACAGGCCCAACTCGGATTTGTCGAATCCGGTTCCGTAACCCGCCTTCTCGGTATCGCCGCAGCCAATCAGACGGCCGTCTGACGCTGCGTATGTCCAACCATGAAACGGACAGGAGAAGTTCTTTTTCGAGCCTGACCTGGCGTTTTCCAGAACCGTCCCGCGATGGCGACAGCTGTTTAGGAATCCCCCCAGATTTCCCGCAGCGTCGCGGTTCACGATGACCGGCTGGCGTCCGATGGACGTTGTCAGGAAGTCGTGCGGATTCGGCAACTGACTTTCGTGTGCCAGATAAACCCAGCTTGCTTCGAAGATGTGACGCATCTCCAAATCAAAAATTTCCGGGTCGGTAAACAGGGTGCGATGGACGCGGAAGATTCCTTCTCCCGGGCGCTCGTCGATCATCGAGGCAATATCGCTGGTGATAAATGGCATCAGGCTTTGTCTCTCCTGGAGAGGCTCCTTTAGTTTTTCAATACTGCTGCTATCGCTGGTAGCATGCCAGCATGTTAGAACTTTGGGTCACTGGGGTCAACTTTGCCAATCGGAATACCGGGCACGTTTTCACAGACCGCTTTTAAGCATCCGATGCGCTGCGAAAGCATTCAAATGGAGAACGACGGATGTCTTTTAGAATGCTGTTACTCTTTAATGGCGACCTGCGGGGTTCTGAAGAACTGCGGATGTTGCTGCGACTCATCAGATGGGCTGGGTAGAGGATAGATCATGCAAACGCTCGAAAATTCGAAACGACCTGACCGACTTGACTGGAATGACGGATCCGATCTGATTGGCGGATCAAGAAGCAAACTTCGGGATCCGACCGGGAAAGCAGGGCAGATAGTCACCCTGATGGAGCAACGGCTGACCCTTGGCTACTATGCCAGCGGTGAAATGCTGTCATTCGCCACGCTCGCAGAAGAATTCGGCGTCAGCCGCCAGCCGGTGAGCGCCGCGATCTCCCATCTTCGTTCGTCGGGCTATGTAGAAGTCATTCCCCATGTGGGTTGTCGCGTTGTGCGTCCTTCACCCAGGGAGATAGAGGATTTCTTTTTAGTACTGAGCAAGATTGAAAGCGCGGTGGTTTGTCTTGCGGCGGAACGGTATGAGGGAAACGAAGCGAAGGTCTTGCTGGCCGTCTCGCCGCCCGATGACCTGAGCTCGCTGGATGCGCCGCATCAACGCAAAGCCTATTTGAGTTACCTCGACCGCTACCACGATCAAATTTGGATCATGGCCCGCACGTCCCTGCTGGAGGGGAAGATCAGCGGTCTCCGACGGTTATCAAATTTTTATTTGTGGCAGGGCATCCCGACGCTTGCGCCAAAGGCAGCCCGGCAAATGATTCGCGAAAGAAATGCGGTCGCGAAAGCCATCGCCGCGCGCGACGCCGAGTTGGCAGCGCGTCTCGTGGAAGACCATATCAAAAACAAGCCTAACGTTATTGGCGTCGTCAACGATTAGATTCTTGTTAACGCCGCGGCCGAAGCCCAGCACGAAGCGCCCACCGCTCAAGCCAATGCGTTCCCCTCCCTGGCTTGAGTGAATCTGTTCCACACACGACTGAACAGATTGCCACTGCAATGGCCTTCTGACCTGCCTCATGTTCCTTCTGCCCCTCTGCCGAGTGGCTCCGGCCGGCGTACTTACGCGGCTTTCGCTTCCTGCGCGACAGGCGTTTCAATAGACTCAACAAGAGGCCAGCCGATGCAAGCATCGTGGGAGCGGAAATTCCGTAGCCAGAAAGCCCAGTCCTGCGGCAACAGCGCGAACGGATCTTCCTGGCCAAGCTCGCGCGCAGCCCACAGCGGCCAGTGCGGATTCGCCAGGGCCGGCCGGCCGAGCAGAACCAAATCGATCAATCCTTCGCGGATCACCTGATCGGCCACGGTCGGCAGTCCGAGGTTCCAACTGCAGGCAACTGGGATTCCAGTCTCGCGCTTGACGCGCGCCGTACGCTCGACCATGAACGCCAGTTCCGCAAACGGGGTTTCCTTGAGTTCATCGGTGTTATAGCCAAAGCTGATATCGGCTAGGTCGAGGCCATGTTCTTTCATCCTGTTGACGGCGAAGACGGCGTCGTCGACCTGCACCCCCGCTTCATTCAGATCGTCGGAACCGAGACGCATGGTGAGCGGCAGGCGCTCCGGCCACACTTCGCGCACGGCATCCAGCGCTTCGAGCAGGAATCGCATCCGGTTCTCGAGGCTACCGCCGTATTCGTCGGTGCGCTTGTTGGCGATGGGCGAGAAGAAGCTGGAGGCGAGATAGCCATGGGCGAAGTGCATTTCGAGCCATTCGAAACCGGCCTCGGCGGCGCGCCGGGCGGCCTGGGCGTAATCGCGATAGATGGCCTTGATCTCGGCTTTGGTCAGCTCATGCACTGGATGCGTGTAGCGGCCGCCGTAGGGGATCGGCGACGGCCCCACCACCTGCCAACCATTGGGGTGGTCGGGCGGCAGCTGGATCGCGCCTTCCCACGGCTTGACCTCGCTGCTCTTGCGACCGGTGTGGCCGAGTTGTATCCCTGCGATGCCGCCCATGTCCTTGATGATCGCCGTGACGCGCTTGAGCCCTGGAATCTGCGCGTCGTCGTAAATGCCGCCGCAGCCAATGCTGGTGCGGCCGCCGGGGCTGATCGCCAGCTGTTCCGGGAACACCAGGCCGAATCCTCCGGCCGCGCGTGAGCCGAGCATCATTACGTGATAGTCGTTCATCAAGCCGTCCTTGGAACGGTACATGGTCATCGGCGATACCGCGATGCGGTTGCGCAGCGTGACGCCCTTGAGTGTGTAGGGACTGAACAGGTTGGGCATGGGAGTTCTCCGCGTGAAAGTGAAGGATAAAAGACGTTGATGTTTGGGACAGACTGCTGCTCCCTGCTTGCAGTATACCCCCTGTCACTCAAGCTACTGCATAGCCGCCATCCACGACCAGTTCTGTGCCGATCGCCGCTTAATTGCGAATCCATCCCACAGGATTCGGCCAATTTTTATCTCGTATTTCTCAATGGAACTTTGTTTAATAAAAAGTTCGACAACGCTGGAATAAGGATCAGAGCACCAACCATGTTCCAGAGGAACATGAAAGTTAACAGGATGCCCATGTCGGCCTGGAACTTTATCGGAGACCACGCCCAGGTGACAACACCGGCCGCCATGGTGACTCCGATTAGTGCGACCACCTTGCCTGTAAACTGCAGCGCATGTCCATACGCTTTGGTCAGAGTCTCTCCACGACGTTGCAACGCCAATTGAATGCTGAGCAAGTACAGTGCGTAGTCCACGCCGACGCCAACCCCCAGGGCAATCACCGGTAGTGTCGCCACCTTGATGCCGATCCCCAAACAAACCATTAGCGCTTCACACAAGACCGATGTGAGTATCAGGGGAATCAGTGCGACAACAACCGCGCGCCAACTTCGGAATGTGAAATAACAAAGCAATGCCGTTGCGGTATACAGAATGAAAAGCATTCGTGTATTGGATTGCTTGACCACAATGTTGGTTATGGCCTCTATGCCTGACGAACCGGCGGCGGGAAGAAATTCGAGCTCGGATTGGTTGTGTTCCCGCCCGAACGCCTCCACGGCCTTAAGCACCCGATCCAAGGTTTCAGCTTTGTGGTCGGTTAGAAACGCCACAAGCGTCACTATCGAACAACTGGGGTTAATCGCATCCGGGGCATCGTCCATCACTCTCTGTATCGCCGAGCCGATGGCCCGCTCGGAATGATAGAGGCTGGCCATCTTTGGATTACCCTCATTGCTGGCTCCCAGCATGTGAATCTCTTTGGTATAGAGCGAGGTGGTTCCCTGTACACCTTCAAGACGCTCTAACTTCCAGGCAAGGCGCCCAGTTTCCAGCAATGCTGCGTAGCTGTCGCAACTCAATTTTGGCGTCTTGATGATTACCGCAAACTGATCAGCGGTCTGGCCATAGTGTGCGGTAACAAAAGCGCTATCGCGGTTGTAACGGGAATCGGGACGCAACTCCGGCGCACCTTGATCCAAATCTCCAATCTGGATATGCGAGCTTATCGAAAAAGCAATGACCGCCAGAACAAGCGTGACTAGAACCGCCACCGATGCCCGCCGACGTTCGGTAAATGTATTGAGGAAGTTCAAAAAATCTGCAAATAAGCCTCCGCCACTTGCGGCGCCTCCCTGGTCACGGACACTGCGCTTGGCTGCCGCTGGACTGACCCCGATATAGGACAACGCCACCGGGATCATGAAAAGTTTGGTGAAGATCAGGATAAAAACTCCGAGACTGGTGGTCAGGGCAAGGTCCTTGATCACCGGTATATCGATGGTCATCAGAACGGCGAATCCGACAACATTGGTCAGCAGCGCCGTTAAACCCGCTATGAACAATCGTCTAAACGTGTACCTTGCCGCGACATATTTATGAGTACCACGGCCGACGTCTTGCATGATGCCATTCATTTTCTGTGCGCCATGTGAAAGACCGATGGCGAATATCAGGAATGGCGATAGTATTAAATACGGGTCAAGCTCATAGCCCAGCAGATGCATCGCCCCAAGTTGGCAAACCACACCCAGAAGAGCGATCGTCACCAACAGCAGCGTGCTGCGAATGCACCGCGTGTAGATAAAGAGAAAAAAGGTAGCGATCAGCACCGACGCTGCGAAGAATTTGACTACTTTGCTTAGCCCTTCGATCAGATCCCCGACCAATTTGGCGAAACCGACAATATGGATCTTGACCTTCGGGGTTTCCAGCGACCGAATTTTGAATTCCATTTCTCGCGAGAAAGCGCCGTAATCCAGAGGTTTTCCGGAGTCGGCGTAACGATCCAGCAAGGGAACCTGAACGATACTGGACTTGTAATCATCCGCGACCAGCAAGCCGACAATGCCGGCGCGAGCGATGTTATGGCGCAGTTGTTCAATATTTTTCGGGGATCCGTCAAAATTGTCCGGCATGACCGGACCACCATCAATCCCTCCCTCAATCTGCTCTGCCCAACGCACAAACGGCGTCCATAATGATTTCATCCAAGGACGGTCGACCCCCTGCATCAGGAAAGCGGTGTCGTTGACCTTTTGCAGAACACTCAAATATTCCGCATCATAAATGTCTCCTTTGGTGTTTTCGACCACGATGCGTATTGAATTACCAAGCCCGCGCAATTCCACCTTGTGGTCAAGATAATTTCGGATATAGGGGTGCGAACTGGGGATCATTCGCTCGAAATTGGCATTGACAACCAGCTGCCGCGCCTGAAACCCCAGCAGACAGGTCACGATGACAAAAATGCACGTCACCACCAATCGATTGTTGAAAATAATGCGCTCAAGCAGGGAACCGGAACGCTTGTCAAAATCCTTCGGATTGACAACGACGGGAAATTCGTTGGCGCCGTCGTCAAGGTTGATGGTCATTTGGCGTCCTTCTGGCTTCCATTATTTGATAATTTCAACGCTTACGCCGCCATCACCCACGACTAGCACTCGCTTTTCGGCAACAGCCGTAATGCCGTTAAGCACCCTCAGTTTACCTATCGTTACCCTGGAAAAATGATCCCCATCGTCGGGACTGAGAACGATTGCTCCGGTGTTATCCCCTAATATCAACCTGCCATCTTCGAGAAAGGTGCCACTGACAATCCCGCCATTTAATCCGGTTTCCACTTTTTGCCATGTCTTGCCTGCGTCGCGACTCCGAAATGCATTGCCGCGCAATCCAAAGATCAAGACAAAATTGGGCTTGGTGACCAGACCAAAGAATGATCCGGCATAAGACGTCTTGAGTTGAACGAAGGATCCGCGCTGACGATCGAGACGCTCAACCAGACCCAGTTCGCCGACGATATAAATCTCGTCGCCTGAAGCACCGATGGCATACAAGCTGTACGCGTTGTCATTGTCGATACGATCAATCCAGGGTTGCCAGGTCTTGCCGGCATCATCGGTCTTCAAGATCAGGTTAAAGGAACCGACGACCCAGCCCGAGTGATCGTTCTCGAAATAAACATCCAGAAAAGGCTTGTCTGCACCGTCTTCCTTGAAGCGGCGCGCATCGTCGAGTGCCCGCACAATTTTCGGGTTGTCTTTTTGTGCCAGACTCTCGTAGTAACGGATCATGATGTCCCCATACTGGCGGCCGTCCAGCTGGCGTACCCAGCTCTTTCCTCCATCGTCGGTATGCAGAACAACACCATCATGTCCAACGATCCACCCTTTTTTTGGGGTCGGAAAACTCACGGCGTTCAGATCGGAACTCACCGGCGCTGGAGATTGTTTCCACGATTTTCCTGAGTCTCCGGAAACAAGGATCTTGCCCCACGGGCCCACTGCGGCGAATGATCCGGCGAATTTATCTATCGGTCCGACACCTACCAACCGTGTGACCGCAGCTTGGGTATCGATCGGCGCCAGGACATCGAGTGGCGACTTCGCAACCGTAGCAGAAAATACAGCAAAGGAAGCCGTGACCAACAGCAAAAAAAGCGTGTTCGATCTCAGTACGGATGACGAACCGTTATTAGCCATGACTTATTACGCAACCTTAAATTATTCTCGTGGCGAGATAAACAAATCCCCGATCCGCAGCAGTGCGAATAGGGGACTTGTATTACCCGATGCAGGCTGGACGGGGTGAAAACCAGCCTCACTGTGCGTGCCATCTAAACGGATATTGACTGCCCCATGCAACCCCTTATCGTGCAGATCGACGCTGTAAGCCTTCAGGCGTAAAGAACGTGTATGGCGGGGAGGGTTCGTTCCACAGTCCAGACACTGAATGATCAGCAATCGTGGAAGTGTAGAAGTAGATTCCTGTCGACAAATCGTATACAAACGCTGGAAGGGCATATGCCCACTGAGCGTCGTATTCCCAGAATGCCAAGCCAAAGTAGCCGCGGAAGGGTTTTCCGGCGTGATCCCATGCGTCGGCCATTCCTGCAGCAGGAATGTCTTCGTCAAGGTAATAACGTCGCTTGGCATATGCATGGCGGGCGCCGGGTTTCAATATCCCCTCGACCACGTTGACGCGATGCAACTCCCAACGCAGCACATCCGGGTTGGGATGATGGCCACCACCTACCGCTGCCATTTTTTCCATGCTGGTTTCATTCGCACGGTAATTGTTGTAGGGAATGATCATCTCTTTTTTGCCGATCAACTTCCAATCGAATCGGTCCATTTTCCCGGTGAACATATAGACTTCATCGTAATACTGGGCCCCACCCGAGACGAGGATGGGAAAGTCGTATTGGGCATCCGGAAGCGAGCGAATCCGGCGATTCCCCTGCTGGTAGGTCCAGCTCTTGTTGGGGTATCCCACAGGATCGGTTCCCCAATAGAACAGGTTCCCGTCACCAGCGATGCGCGGCGGATATTTCTGGATAACCGAGGCGATGAAGAACCAGGAACCGGCCGCCTCGAAGGTCTCGGGAGTAAACGTCTGATCGTAGTACTGGGTAGTGATGTAAACGTCTTGTATTGCAGCAATCACCGGACTACCAGCCGCGTCCACGTAAACCGGCATGCTCTTGAGATGCATTGCCGGCTTGTAGACCAACTGCACGTTCCACATCATTTCGTTGCCTGTCTTTGGAATCGGGAAAGGGGCTCCGCCATGGCAACCAGACAGCGCCAGCCCGTCTTTGACAGTCTTGCAGCGTGTGGCATTTTTTATTGAGTTGTCATTCACAAATTGCGGATAGTTGGCCACGCGGTGGGATGGATAAACATCCACATGGAAGGTCGGGAAGCGTTGCAGCAACACCTTGGTCGTCTCGCTCAACTTGTCGGCATATTGGTCCATGTTCTTTGCGGTAATCGAATACAGCGGCTTTTCGTCCGGATAAGGGTCGGTCCAGTGGCCGGAGTCTTTAACGAAGCCCGGTGGAGAAGTGGTGACGGGTAAACCGCCCTCATACGGCGGTATTGTTCCCTCCTTGTTGCCAGCCTTGATCGCGCCCCAGGGGGTTAAGGTCGAGCCGAGTTGCTTCGCCTCTTCCGGAGAAACTGCCGCTAGTGCCGAACCAGCCACCGCCAGGGCAACCGCAAGTATTGTTTTTTTGATGCTCATCAAGAGTCTCCCAATCAGAATGTACGGCTGTAGGTTAAGGATATGTTGGCGCGATCGCCATACACCGCCGGAGCTCCATTTGCTGTCACGAAAGGTCCGGCGAGACTGGTAGCGCCGAAGGACCTTGTCTTCCCCCAAAAGTTGGTATATGCGAGGGTAACTATGTTGACGTTTGCATAGTTGGCCGACAGGCTCGAACTGAATACCGTTCCCCCTTCGACAATGCCCGTAGTGGGGGCATTTCCCTTGAGCCCGGTTTGATAGACAACCTGTCCAGTCAGGTCGGTTTGGGGAAACACCTGCGCCCATACCGGTGAAAAAAGAACCGCCAGATGATAGGCCTCATTGGTTGCGCAGCCCTTCACGATACGATCGACCGTACAGGCCGCCGGCGTGGTCTGAACGCTCTTGTAAAACTGCGGGTTACTGGTGATCTTGTCCAACTTCTGATAAGTCAGTTCCAATATCATCGCAGCCGAGGTCCAGTAGTCGGTCTTGTTGAACAGCGTTGTGGTGTTAACCAAACCATGCCAGGTATCGCCTCTTGGCCCTTCGAACCCCTTCGCGGCACTGGTAACGCTACCCGGATTCATATTCAAAGGCGTGTTGTGCCGATGGGAAATTTCGGCCCCTACAGCATTTGCCCAGATAGTCGAACCAAAACTCAACCCCCAAAGGCTGACGTCGTTGGCGAATACCGCCCTGGACTTGCGACCGGGGTCGAGGAAGGTATTAGCGGCCCAGATAGGCGTCTTGTTGGCGAACCTGCGAGCATAGAGGGCAAAGTTGCCATCTTGCATGAAATCGGGACGCCACTTTAAGGCCAGGCCCTTGTCACCGCTGTCGCCCTTGATCAGGTCGACACGGGGAATATTCCCACCAGGAACTCCGTTCCCGGAACGGTTCGCCCAATTGGGACCAATGAGTATGGCGTCGGCAATACCGAAATAAGTGCCGCCTTCAGGCAGCCGGGACGGACGCCACTCGTAGGTATACTGACCCGAAATCGAGAAATTGCTGGTTAACTGCCAGGTTCCCGTTAGCTGATGGATCGGCAAGGTGAGTTCTTTTGCGTTCGCCCCGGGAGAAATGGCCTGTTTTTGTCCATCGCTTGGCGCCATGTCGAAAGCAACTGAATTGCCACTGGCAGTGCCAAAAACCGCCTCACCCCACAACAATGCATGACGGCCGAATTTCACAGCAAGATCGGTCTCGCCAACCTTGAAATTACCCCAAACAAAGGAGTCCAGGAATTCCCCGGAAGGTCCGTGGTAGTAGCGCTTGACGTAAGAGGTGAAATCGTTGTTCGTATAATTCGCTCCTGGCAACCTCGGATTGCTCTTGCTCTTGCTGCCATAGGCGCCGTCATACCAGAGTGAGCTGCTGACGCGGAATCCGTAATCCTTGCGATAAGTGAAATCAAACTCGGTAAGCAAGTCCAAACGCTTCGAAATCAGGGCACCGCTATCAAAAAGGGAGTCGGACTCATCCCACGCAGGATTGTTGGCGCGATTTGACTTTCTCGACCCGACACGCCATGCCGCGTTGGCGCGCACCGTATTGTCAAACCGCATCTCCACGTCGGGATTGCCAGCCTGCACCTGGAAAGACCAGACATTTCCGGCAAAAACGAACAGACATGCCGAAAAAAGTGATGCTGCCAGGCGCGACCTGCGGAAATTAGAAACGTAGTTGCTCCCTCTATCGCACATCTAGTACCTCCTCTTAATGGCGTCACTTATTGCTGTTGACTTACGCCCTTGCGGTTACAAGAGCAGGGAATAACTGTAGCCAAACGTCAACCACAAGAATATTGTCCTTTGGTGCAATACACCGTGGTGAAGTCAACGCTGGCGCTATCTGAGGAAGTCTGTAGTTTCAGATAGTTCAGACCAAGGTGCTGTATGCATTACAGGCGTGTCGAAGCTCATGCAGGCCTGCCATCTTTATTTTCCTTCCCAACCGTTACGGTCTGGTTCTGGAAAAGTTGTCTGGAAAAACCGACCAGTTCTGCCAATGAAGTAGCCTGCATTTTTTCCATGACTTGATGGCGATGAGCCTTGATAGTTCGCTCGACAGTGCCAAGCTCGTCCGCGACTACCTTATTCAATTTTCCGGAAACCACCGCCCGAAAAACCTCTACCTCCCGTGGTGTAAGCTTGGCAAATCGCTCGTGCAACTCGTTCATGGATCGCTTCTGCATCCAAGTTTCATCGTACCGATTCAGTGCTGACTCGATCGCAGTCAGCAAACGAGCGCTCGGTATTGGCTTTGTCAGGAAATCCTCGGCCCCCGCCTTGATGGCGCGCACGCTCATCGGGATATCCCCATGTCCCGTCACAAAGACGATGGGCAGGGAATGTGAACGTTCGGCTAGTTCTGCCTGGGCTTGCAATCCGGATATCCCTGGCATCCGGACATCCAGCAGCAAACATCCCCGATCTACCACCTTATTGGACAAGTATTCTTCTGCCGAACCATATGAAGTGACCATGTATCCATGCGCGACGAGCAGGCGAGTTATCGCAGTGCGGAACGATTTGTCATCGTCGACGATATGAATCACGGTTCTGACGTTCATATGGATTTTGCCGACTTCAGTTCGAATCCAAAAGTGGCACCGCCTCCATCATTGTTACGCACCCATAAACGGCTCCCATGCAGCTCGATGATGGTTCTGGAGATTGACAAACCCATTCCCATGCCATGAGCCTTTGTCGTGTAATAGGGATCAAAAATATGATCAATCAACTCATCCGGAATTCCGGAACCGTTATCGGTTACCGAAACCATCACCCTGCCGGGCTCGCTCGACAGACTGGTAACGGTGACCAGGCGGGTATCCGACTCTGCGTGCTGCGTTGCTTCGATGGCGTTCATCAGCAGATTCATTATCACCTGCTGCAGTTGAGTTTTGTCGGCTGAAACCGGAAGTATGCCTTCTGCAAGATCCGTGGCAACGGTAACCTGCTTTGACCTTGCCTCCCACTTTGCATAGCGGATTATCTCCCCGATTATTTTATTGACGTCGAATACGGTCGGCGAAAAATCGCCCTTTTTAAAAAGCGATCTCATGCCACTGATGATGTCGCTTGCGCGTTTGTTATCGCGAAGAATATCGGTAAGCGCGTTCTTGACCTCTTCGATGGCGGGGGGGTTGGTATCCAGGAGCAATTCCGCGGCTTCCGCGTTGCTCAATATTGCTGCAAGCGGCTGATTCAACTCGTGGGCAAATGACGCGGACAACTCCCCAAGGGCGGTAGTTCGATTAAGGTGCGCATAATCCGACATCACCCTTCTAAACCTCAATTCGGCCCTGCGCCGTCGTCTTCGCTCGAATACCAGAGCGACAATCAGGGCCGCCTGCAGGATGAGTGCAACCACGATCGAGATTATTTGATGCGAATACTCCTCCCACAAGGTGGGCTCGTAGTTGCGCAACTCGCTGCCCGATGGAAGCGAGTCTATTGAAACATCCCATTTTTTCAGCGCTCGCGCATCAAATACCGGCTTCCGGAAATCCATGTGCAAAACCGGGATGGTTCCCGCATCTTTTCCGTTCAGGACAAGGCGTGTCATCTCTGCGACTTCGTGAGCGCCATCAGTGGCCTTTACGATCAGGCCGCCAATAGCTCCACTACCCATGTAGGAGTTGACCCCCAAAAATATCGGACGATTGGCGGTCCGGGCAACGGCTCTGACGAGTTCTTCTGGTAAAAAGTAGTGGCCCGATCCGTCGGTAGTGATGCCCAGATAAATGATCACCGCATCATCCGGTAATGAGCCCACCCGCGACAGGACGTCGGGTATGGGCATACCAAACATCATATCGACTTTCTGCTTTAAACTTATTTCAATCAGTCCGCGAGAAACATCCACCATATTTGCTGACTGGGTCGAATCATCTCCAAGAGCGATCACGCGCTTGGTGTTGGGAAACAGATGAATCGCCAACTTTATCCAATCGCTGACGGGGGCAACGTGGGCCACTCCGCTGACGTTGGGGGGAAGCGACATGCGTTTCACATAGTAATCAGCAATCAAGGTGAACAGGACTGGAATTGGTTGTTTGAGTTCGGCCCGAAACTCAAGCGAAAAATCCAGAGCCTCCGGACCCTCGGCAATGATTGCGTCGATTTTTCGATTTTTATATTTGTTCTTGAGCCACTGAATCAGAGATTGTTTGTATTCATGGCTAGGAAAACGATCCAGGTTCAGTCCCTCCGGATAGGTTTCTATTAATTGATCTGAATCTTTTGTCAGTTCAGCGCGAATCGCTGCCGCATGCTCCAATCGGAAGGGGCTGGTGAATTCACCGGCATCGAAAATCAACACCAGATGAGGTGATTGCGCCATTGCCAGAGAGGGCAATATCAGGATTGCCAGGAAAAAAATACGGCTGCGCAAAGTAAGGTTTTCGCCAAAGCTTTTCATGGCGTATTGTAGGGTTGCCGTCAATCCTTCACGCTTGACACTCAAGGAAAATTCCTCGCATCGCTCGCTGTCGTTCAACAATATTTCGGTGACTTCCCAGAAGGAATACTGCACCAAAGGACAATAGTCAGGGTGCTACCGGGTTCTTATAGTGCCCACGCCAGTGTAATTCTGCCGCTGGCCGATGATGACCTAATCTCGAAGGAAAAAAATAATGCTCCGGAGGAAACTGGCTTGGTTCTCTCACGCCTGCGTCGTTAGCGCGACTGTTTTTCTAACGATGTCATTCGGCACAGCATCTGCAGCGGATAAACCCGCTTGGCCGGAGGCGCCCAAGGCGCCGGCGGGTGCGCCCAATATCGTGCTCATCCTGCTCGACGATGTCGGTTATGGCGCCGCCAGTACGTTCGGCGGTCCCGCCCAGACCCCGGCACTCGACCAACTCGCCGCCCAGGGCCTGCGCTACAACCGTTTCCATGTCACGGCGCTCTGCTCGCCGACGCGCGCGGCGCTGCTGACCGGGCGCAACCACCATCGCACCTCGTTCGGCACCGTTGCCGAAATCGGCACCAGCGACCGTGGCTACAACGCGTTCTGGCCCAGGAGCGTCGCCACGCTGTCCGAGATCCTGAAGGCAAACGGCTACAGCACCGCCGCCATCGGCAAATGGCACAACACGCCGCAATGGGAAACCAGCCCGGTCGGACCGTTCGACCGCTGGCCCACTGGACTGGGCTTCGAATATTTTTACGGTTTCCAGGGCGGTGAAACCAGTCAGTGGGAGCCGATCCTGTTCCGCGACACCACGCCGGTCGAACCGGGCAAGACCGCCAGCGAAGGCTATAACCTGAATGTCGATCTGGTCGATGACGCGACGCGCTGGGTGCACACCCACGAATCAATTGCTCCGGACAAACCCTACTTTCTCTATTTTGCCCCCGGTGCCACGCATTCACCGCACCACGTACCGCAGCAATGGGTGGACAAGTACAAGGGACGCTTTGACCAGGGCTGGGACAAAGTGCGCGAAGAGATCTTTGCCCGCCAGAAAAAGCTCGGGGTGATTCCGGCCGCTGCCGAACTGACCCCACGTCCCGCTGCCTTCGCGGCCTGGGACAGTTTGTCCGCCGATCAGAAACGGCTCTATGCCAGGCAAATGGAAGTGGCCGCTGCCTACCTTGAGCAGACCGACTACGAAGTCGGGCGTCTGCTCAATAACCTGCGCCAGGGACCGCATGCAGACAACACGCTGGTGCTCTACATCGTCGGTGACAACGGCGCCAGTGCCGAAGGCGGGCTCAACGGCTCGGACAACGAGCTCCAAGACATACTGTACGGATTGGAGAACGGGGTCGAACGGCAACTGCGTAATATCGACAAACTCGGCGGTTCCGAGATGCACAATCACTATGCCGCAGCCTGGGCCTGGGCGATGGATACGCCGTTCCAGTGGACCAAGCAGGTGGCGTCATATTTTGGTGGCACGCGTGATCCGCTGATCGTCTCCTGGCCGGCCCGGATCAAGGATGTCGGCGGTCTGCGCGACCAGTTCACCCACGTCAACGATATTGCCCCGACGATCTACGATCTGCTCGGCATCAAGTTCCCGAAGGAGGTCGATGGGGTGAAGCAGGAACCGATCGACGGCTTCAGCTTCGCCAAGAGCTTTGGTGATGCCAGGGCACCGTCGCTGCATCGCGTGCAGTACTTCGAACAGTTCGGCAACCGTGCCATTTACCAGGACGGCTGGGTCGCCGCTGCATTTCACGGTACCCCGCTGGGCCATGCCATTCCGGAGGATCAACAAAAGGTTCCCGATTTCGACAAAGATCGCTGGGAGCTTTACAACATCGAGCGGGATTTTAGCGAGGCGCATGACCTGGCAAAGCAGGAGCCGGCCCGGCTCAATGCCCTGAAAAAGCTCTATGACGTGGAAGCGCGCAAGAACTATGTGTTTCCGATGATGGCCGACTTTGGCACCGCGATCAATAACTTCATCAGCAGCTCGCGCCCGTCGCTCACTGGAAACAGGAAGGAGTTCCAATACGCTGGAACCATGCCACGGATGCCGAGCAAGGCCGCACCTCAGTTGCTGAATTCGCATCGGATCACCGCCAGCATTGAAGTCCCGGCCAGCGGGGCATCCGGCGTCATCGTTGCCAATGGTGATCGGGAAGGGGGGTTTGCCTTGTATGCCAAAGACGGGCGACTGGTATACGAACAGAACTTCCTCGGCCGCGAACGCTACGTCATCACGTCTACTGCGCCGCTGCCTGCCGGGCATGTCGATGTGCGCTTCGACTTCGAACGCCAAGACAAGGAAAAATTTGGTGGCGGAATCGGCAGGCTCTCGATCAACGGCCAGCCGGCCGGTGAAGGCGTCATCACGCATGTCGGCCTCCCCTTTGGTTACGGCAATTTCACCATCGGTACCGATGGGGGCCCGCCGGTCAGCAACGCCTACACCACGCCGGCGCCATTCAACGGCACGGTGAATGAGGTCGGTATCACGCGCGAATAGATCAAACGGCCGCCGGCACCTGACAAGCGCCGACAGCCGTTTTGATAACCACGCCTCGGAGAGGCATTGCACCAAAGGGCAATAGTCAGGGTGAGGTTTGGTTCTTATAGTGCGCTCGCTAGTTTGATTCTGTGACTGGCCGATGACTACCTAATCTCGAAGGAAAAAAATAATGATCCGGAGCAGGCTGCCTCGCTCTTCTCATGTCGGCGCCATCGGCGCGGCAGCTGTTCTGGCACTATCGTTCGGTACAGCATCCGCAGCGGAGAAACCCGCTTGGCCGGAAGCACCCAAGGCACCGGCGGGTGCGCCCAATATCGTGCTCATCCTGCTCGACGACGTTGGCTTCGCTGCCGCCAGCACCTTCGGTGGTCCCGCCCAGACCCCGGCACTCGACCAGCTCGCCGCCCAGGGCCTGCGCTACAACCGCTTCCATGTCACAGCACTGTGCTCGCCGACGCGTGCGGCACTGTTGACCGGGCGTAATCACCACCGCACCTCGTTCGGCACCGTCGCCGAAATCGGTACCAGCGACCCCGGTTACAACGCGTTCTGGCCCAAGAGCGTCGCTACCCTGCCCGAGATCTTGAAGCGCAACGGTTACAGCACCGCCGCCTTCGGCAAATGGCACAACACGCCGCAATGGGAAACCAGCCCGGTCGGACCGTTCGAGCGCTGGCCTACCGGGCTGGGCTTCGAATACTTTTACGGCTTCCAGGGCGGTGAAGATAGCCAGTGGGAGCCGACGCTATTCCGCAACACGACTTCGGTTGCCCCCAATAAGCTGGCCAGCGCCGGCTATAATCTCAATGTCGATCTGGTCGATGACGCGACACGCTGGGTACACACCCACCAATCGATTGCCCCCGACAAGCCCTACTTCCTGTACTTCGCCCCCGGCGCCACCCATGCCCCGCACCATGTGCCGCAGGAATGGATCGACAAGTACAAGGGTCAGTTTGACCAGGGCTGGGACAAGGTGCGCGAGGAGATCTTTGCCCGGCAGAAACAACTTGGGGTGATTCCCGCCGATGCCGACCTGACCCCGCGTCCCGCCGTCTTCCAGGCTTGGGACAGCCTGTCGACCGATCAGAAGCGACTCTATGCCCGGCAAATGGAAGTGTATGCCGCCTTCCTCGCGCAGACCGACCATGAAGTGGGACGTCTGCTCGCCTCTATTCGACAAGGACCGAACGCCGACAACACGCTGGTGCTCTACATCGTCGGCGACAACGGCGCCAGCGCCGAGGGCGGTATCGACGGCTCGGACAACCATCTCGTCGACATGGTTTACGGGTTGGACAATGGTGTCGAACGGCAGATGCGCACAATCGACAAACAGGGCGGCCCGGAATTGTCCAATCACTATGCGGCGGCGTGGGCCTGGGCGATGGATACGCCGTTCCAGTGGACCAAGCAGGTCGCCTCACATTTCGGCGGGACGCGCGATCCGCTGATCGTTTCCTGGCCGGCGCGGATCAAGGATATCGGCGGCTTGCGCGACCAGTTCACCCATGTCAACGATATCGCCCCGACGATCTACGAATTGCTCGGCATCAAGTTTCCCAAAGAGGTCGACGGGGTGAAGCAGGAACCGATCGACGGCTTCAGCTTCGCCAGCAGCTTTGCCGACGCCAAGGCTTCCTCATTGCATCACGTGCAGTACTTCGAGCAGGTCGGCAACCGCGCCATTTATAAAGATGGCTGGGTCGCCGCCGCGTTTCACTCCAGCCCGCTGGGGCACGCCATTTCGGAGGATCAACAAACTGCCCCCGACTTCGAGCACGACCGCTGGGAGCTCTACAACATCGATCAGGATTTCAGCGAGACGCATGACTTGGCGCAGCAGGATCCGGCCAAGCTGAACGCACTGAAAAAACTCTTCGACATGGAAGCGCGCAAGAACCATGTCTTTCCGATGATCAATGGCATCGGCGCGGCGTTCAATAATCTCGTCAGCAATCCCCGCCCGTCGCTCGTTTCAAACAGGAAAGAGTTCCACTATGCCGGCACTGCGCCACGGATGCCAAGCCGGACTGTTTTACCCCAACTGCTGAACTCGCATCGGATCGCCGTCAGCCTTCAAGTCCCGGCCAACGGCGCCTCTGGCGTCATCATTTCGAGCGGCGACCGGGAAGGCGGGTTTGCCTTGTATGCAAAAGACGGCCGGCTGGTGTATGAGCAGAACTTCCTCGGCCGCGAACGCTACGTCATCACGTCTACCGTGTCGTTGCCCGCCGGGCATGTCGATGTGCGCTTCGACTTCGAACGCCAAGACAAGGCGAAGTTAGGTGGCGGAATCGGCAGGCTCTCGATCAACGGCCAGCCGGCGGGCGAAGGCGCTATCAAGCATGTCGGTCTCCCCTCTATCTACGGTAACTTTACCATCGGTGCCGATGGCGGGCCACCCGTCAGCAACGCCTATGCGCCGCCGGCGCGATTCAATGGCACGGTGAATGAGGTCGGTATCAAGCGCGAGTAAAATCAAGCTGCGGTTGGAGCAGTCGGACTCCAACCGCAGCTTGCACAAGTCGCAACAAAGCATTTTGTCCGGGATGCTCCATCCCATTTGTTCCTGGTAAACACTCTTGGCGGGGAGTCATCGCTTTGGTCCTCGTTCGCGATTGCCGGTATCACCAGATTCTTTTGGCCTTGATCGCGGCTGTTTTGGCGTCAATAAGCGTTTCCTGTTTCGCCGGAGACGCCAAGAAGCCCGAACTGTCTTTGGTATCAACTTCTGCCGGGACCGATGGACTTCGTTATGTCGGCGCCCATACCTGCATAAGTTGCCATCAGGCACAAGGAACGCAATGGCAGGATTCGCACCATGCCAAAGCCATGCAAGAGGCAAACCCAAAGACAGTGCTGGCGAATTTCGAAAACACAACTTTCACCAAGAATGGTTTTCTCTCCCGTTTTACGCGGAAGGACGGAAAGTATTTCGTACATACCGATGGACACGCGGGTAAACCGGCAGACTATGAAATCCGCTACACATTTGGTGTTTACCCGCTGCAGCAATATCTGATTGATCTGCCCGGGGGAAAGCTGCAGGTGCTCGGTATCGCGTGGGATGCCCGACCAAAAGAAAGTGGCGGGCAACGGTGGTTTGACCTTTATCCTGATCAAAACGTCAAGGCCGGAAATGCGCTGCACTGGAGTGGGCGCGAGCAGAATTGGAACTTCATGTGTGCCTCCTGTCATTCGACAGGGATCAACAAGAATTACCGTCTTTCCAGTAATACATTCAACACCAGGTGGGCAGAAATCAATGTGTCATGCGAGTCCTGCCACGGACCGGGTTCGAAACATGTCGACTGGATGAAAAGCCAGGCCGGTCCCGGATCGTTGGGCAATAAGGATGAAAGCGGACTTGTCCAGATGTTGAAAGCCGGAAGGGACATTACCTGGGGTTTCGATTCACCGCAGCAACGCATCGCATCGCCGCATGGCGATATTGCGGCCGCCAGGATCGAATCCGATAACTGCTTTTCCTGTCATGCGCGGCGCCAGGAACTGAAAGCGGCACCGATACCGGGTAAACCCTTCCTCGACAACTATCTGCCCGCGCTGATTGAGAACGGGCTCTACCATGCCGATGGTCAGATTGATGGCGAGGTGTTCGAATTCGGTTCCTTTTCCCAAAGCAAGATGTACCGTGCCGGCGTCACTTGCACCAATTGCCACGAGGCGCACAGCCTTAAATTGCGGGCGACTGACAATGCACTGTGCGTGCAATGTCATCGCGCAACGGATTACGACAAGCCGGAACACCATCATCACCCAATCAGCTCCACGGGAGCCTTGTGCGTGAATTGCCACATGCCGCGCAAGACCTACATGGGTGTTGACGACCGGCGCGATCATGGTTTTCGTATTCCGCGTCCCGATTTGACCAAAAGACTCGGTACTCCGAACGCGTGCACCCAATGCCACGCCGACAAATCGGCAGAATGGGCCACCAGCGCAATTTTTCAATGGACGGGAAAACACCCCGATACCACATTTGATTTTGCTCCCGGTATCAGCGCAGCCTGGCTCGGCAGTGCCGCTGCAGACAGATTGCTGACTGCATTGACCAAACAAACGCATCAGGCCGGGATCGTGCGCGCCTCGGCACTATCGCTCCAGTCAAGTTCTGCCTCCAAAGAAAGTGAAAGTACCATTATCCGATCGGCGACCGATCCGGATGCACTGGTGCGCATTGGGGCGGCGCGCGCGTTGTCTACCCTCAGTCCAGAAAGAGGCATCGATGCAGGTGCCCGGTTGTTGTCAGATTCGGTTCGTTCAGTACGCATTGAAGCAGCAAGGGCGTTGGCAGGCACACCAGAGAGTCTTCTGTCCGCCGATCAGAAAGTGCGGCTGGCGTCTGCGGTAGACGAATTGATTCACGCTGAACTGGTTTCGGCGGAACGACCCGAGTCGCATGTCAATATTGCGCAGATCTACTCCCGCCTCGGACGAGCCCAGGACGCCGAAAAAGAGTTGAAGACTGCGTTGCGACTCGACGAAGGCTTTGTACCGGCTATGGTTAACCTGGCCGATCTTTACCGCGAGACGAATCGTGATCGAGAGGGTGAAACGTGGCTGAAAAGAGCAGTTACCATCGCACCAAAACAGGCTGCACCGGCACACGCCATGGGTCTGCTGGAAATACGGCGCGGAAGACGCAGCGAAGCGCTAGCCTGGCTGGGCAAGGCCGTACAGCTGGATCCGAAGGATGCCAGCTATGCCTACGTCTATGCCGTGGCCCTCATGGAAACAGGCGCAGCAGAGCAGGGACTTGCGGTAGTCGAGCGTGCGCGCAGGCGCTCTCCCGAGGATGCGTCGCTGCTGCAAGCGCAGATTTCGATTGAACGCAGGATCGGAAAAAAAGACGCCGCCGCACGACACGAAGCCGAGCTTGAACGCCTGACCAACGTGGAATAGCAGCGGCATACTGCCGAACTCTCCAGGTTACCCTTTAGTTTGCCGACGACCGTTCGTCGGTCATCACGAATGACGCGGGGGATACTGCACCAAAGGGCAATAGTCACGGTGCGACGGACTTCTTATAGTGCGCTCGCCGGTTTGATTCTTTCGCTGGCCGATGACTATCCAATCTCGAAGGGAAAAAAACAATGATCCGGAGGATGCTGCCCCGCTTTTCTCATGCCGGCGCCATTGGCGCGGCTGTATTTCTGGCAATGTCATTCGGCATGGCATCCGCAGAGGAGAAACCGGCCCAGCCGCAGGCCGCGCTCAAAAGCAGCAAGAGTGCGCCGGCCTGGCCGGAGGCGCCCAAGGCGCCGGCGGGTGCGCCCAATATCGTACTCATCCTGCTTGACGATGTCGGTTATGGCGCCGCCAGCACCTTCGGTGGTCCCGCCCAGACCCCGGCACTCGACCAGCTCGCCGCCCAGGGCCTGCGCTACAACCGCTTCCATGTCACCGCAATTTGTTCTCCTACGCGCGCGTCGCTGCTGACTGGCCGCAATCATCATCGCACCTCGTTCGGCACCGTCACTGAGGTCGGCAACAGCGACCGCGGCTACAACGCGTTCTGGCCCAAGAGCGTCGCCACCTTGCCCGAGATCTTGAAGCGCAACGGCTACAGCACCGCCGCCTTCGGCAAATGGCACAACACGCAGATTTGGGAAACCAGTCCGGTCGGACCGTTCGACCGCTGGCCCACCGGCTTGGGGTTCGAATACTTTTACGGCTTTCATGGCGGCGAAACCAGTCAGTGGGAACCGGTCCTGTTCCGCAACACGACGCCGGTGGAACCGGGCAAGACTGCCAGCGCCGGCTATAACCTCAATGTCGATCTGGTCGATGACGCAACACGCTGGGTGCACACCCACGAATCGATTGCCCCGGACAAGCCCTACTTTCTCTACTTCGCCCCCGGAGCGACGCATGTGCCGCACCACGTGCCACAGCAATGGATCGACCAGTACAAGGGCCACTTTGACCAGGGCTGGGACAAAGTCCGTGAGGAGATCTTTGCCCGCCAGAAGCGGCTGGGGGTGATTCCGGCCGCTGCCGACCTGACCCCGCGTCCCGCTGCCTTCGCTGCCTGGGACAGCCTGTCGGCGGACCAGAAGCGGCTTTACGCAAGGCAAATGGAAGTGTATGCCGCCTTCCTCGCCCAAACCGACCATGAAGTCGGGCGTCTGCTCGCTTCCCTGCGCCAGGGACCGCATACCGACAACACGCTGGTGCTCTATATCGTCGGTGACAACGGCGCCAGTGCCGAGGGCGGCCTTAATGGCTCGGACAATTATCTCAACGACATGATTTACGGTTTCGACAACGGGGTCGAACGGCAACTGCGCAATATCGACAAACTCGGCGGTCCGTTACTGCACAACAACTATGCCGCAGCCTGGGCCTGGGCGATGGATACGCCGTTCCAGTGGACCAAGCAGATCGCATCGCATTTCGGCGGCACGCGCGATCCGCTGATCGTCTCCTGGCCGGCCCGGATCAAGGATGTGGGCGGCTTGCGCAACCAGTTCACCCACGTCAACGATATTGCTCCGACGATCTACGATCTGCTTGGCATCAAGTTTCCGAAGGAGGTTGATGGGGTGAAGCAGGAACCGATCGACGGCTTCAGTTTTGCCAAGAGCTTTGGTGATGCCAAGGCACCGTCGCTGCATCGGGTGCAGTACTTCGAGCAGGTCGGCAACCGCGCCATCTACCAGGACGGCTGGGTTGCCGCTGCCTTTCACTCCAGTCCGCTGAAGCGCGGTTCAGACCCGCTTCCGCCCGGCTTCGACCAGGACCGCTGGGAGCTTTACAACATCGAGCGCGACTTCAGCGAAGCGCATGATCTGGCCAAGCAGGAGCCGGCCCGGCTCAATGCCCTGAAAAAACTCTTCGACGTGGAAGCACACAAGAACTATGTTTTTCCGATGATAAATGGCATCGGCGAAGCCGTCAGCAGTTTGGTCTCAAGCAGTCGTCCATCGCTCACTTCGAATCACAAGCAATATCAGTACGTAGGATCAATGCAACGCATACCTTCGGTTGCCGCGCCCAAACTTTTGAACTCACATCAAATAACTGCCAGCCTTGAGGTGCCCTCAAGCGGCGCCTCCGGTGTGATCGTTTCCGATGGCGACAGGCAAGGGGGTTTTGTCCTGTATGCCAAGGACGGGCGACTGGTGTACGAACAAAACTTCATCGGTCGTGAAAGATACGTCATCACCTCGACTCAGCCGTTACCGGCCGGCCATGTCGAAGTGGGTTTTGATTTCGAGCGTCAGGGCAAGGAAAAACTTGGTGGCGGCATCGGTCGGCTGTCGATCAACGGTCAACCGGCTGGTGAAGGTCTTATTGCACATGTAGGTCCCCCTTCTGCTTGGGGGACCTACAATATCGGGGCCGATCGGGGTACGCCTGTTAGCGAATCCTATGTTCCGCCAGCAGTATTCAATGGCACCGTGAACGAGGTGCGCATCAAGCGCGAGTAGAACTCTTATGGTTACTGCCACCATGAAGGGAGTTGGTGTGCGCTGCCCCCATCATTAGTAGCAGTTGGATCTAGAGTCCGGGGGTTGAACCATAGCTGATGGTTGGTGTTGCGCAGTGTCGCTCAGGCTACTGCAAAGCCACCATCAATGACAAGTTCGGTGCCGGTGATCCAGCACGCGGCATCGGAGGCGAGGTAGTAAACGCCGTTGGCAATGTCTTGCGGGCGGCCTCTGCCCAGTGGGTGGGCAGCTTCGAAAGCAGCGGTTGCCGTTGCCACGTCGGGTACCAGACCAAGTTTCAGAAAATCCTTGAGCACCTTGTCCCCCATGTCGGTGTTGACCATGCCCGGGTGAACCGAATTGACGCGGATGCCGTAGTTGAGCTTGGCGCATTCGACGGCTGCCGCCTTGGTCAGCAGACGTGCTCCACCCTTGGAGGTGCAGTAGGCACCCAGGGCAAAGCTGCCCTTGAGACCGGCAACGGAAGAAATATTGACGATGGAGCCGCCGCGTCCCGCAATGCCGCCGGGTTTCATGGCGCGGATGGCATGCTTGACGCCGAGGAACACACCAGTGACGTTGACGCTCATCGTCAGGTTGAAGTCTTCCAGGGTGCAGTTTTCGAGTAGTGAGGTGGTCTCGACTCCTGCGTTGTTCACCACAATGTCGAGGCCGCCGAAGCGCTTTACGGTGGCGGCGATGGCGGCCTCCCAATCGGCTTCCTTGGTGACGTCCAGATGCACGAACATGGCGTCGCCCAGGGACGCGGCAGTCGCCTTGCCCACTTCGTCGAGAAGGTCGCCGATCACGACCTTGGCACCACCCGCTGCTAGCGTAGCGGCTGTTGCCGCACCCAAGCCGCGCGCACCACCACTGATAAAGGCAACCTTGCCATCAACGCGAAATTCATTCATGTTCATTTCCCCAGTTTTGTTTTGTTACGCATTGCCGCTGCGAAACCGCTCAAACATTGATCCCCGTCCACGGCAGGCGATAACCGTTCTCGCACAGCCCGTAGCCTACGGTGCCGTCGATCTTGCGATACTCCATGATCTGTTCGCACATGATGAAAGTGTCCAGCGAAAAGAACCAGCGCAGCAATGGCTTGCTGGTGAACTCGTGCTTTTTGTCGTTCTCATCGGTGAATTTCCAGTGCGCCGAGGCGATGGAGAAAGTGTCTTCCGCGTAGACCTCCTTCTCGTCGATATGCTTGACCCCCAGCCACTTCTTGCCGTCGTGGTACATGCGCAAATAGGAGGTCTCGTCCTTGGTGGAAATCCCGCGCACCCCGGCGAAGGCCGTGCCATCGTCGAATACCGGCCACGCCAGACGATAGTGCTTGAGGCCATCCCAATTGCGATTGCCGGCGGCGATGTCGCGAAAGCCGTTGCCGTTGATTTCGGTGCGGACGCCGCGATGGACGATGTGGCCGGTGACGCGCGACGTACCTTCAAGATGGACATGCGCCATGTCCTTGGCGAACGAACTGGTCTTGTCCGCAGTCAGTTCGATACAGTCGGCCAACGGATGCAATTCATCCCATGAAAGGTCCACCGAGAAATCCTGGTCCGAGAAAAGAATGCGCGTCTTTTTCAGCGGCTCCACCGCATGCACAGTCATGCCTGCGACCTTGATGCCGTTCATCGGCCGGTCGGTGCTATGGGGCAGGTTCATGTTGACCCGGTTGAAGATCGGCAGGCCATCCTTGAAGAAGACGAACCAAGTGTTCATCTCCCTGCGGTTTTCCATGAAGCCGACGCGGATCAGCGCGGCGGTCTTTGTCTTCGGGTCATAGAAGTTGTAGTAAAAGCTTTGCCCCCAGAGTGGCAGACTCTTGTCGGAAATCAAGCCTTCGTATTTTTCGAAATCGTTGCTCATATCGTCTCCATCATGTTTCGTTGTGTGTTTTTTATTCAGTGGTCAATCGGCAAAAAACTGTTCGAAGGCGTGTTGATCGACCGGAATGGTTTGGCCTTCCGCCAATTTTCCGTCGCGGAAGCGATAGAGGTAGGCCTGCTGGCTTTCATAGCGCCGACCGTCAGGTCGCGAGCCGCTGACCTGAAGATACATCATGATGTTCTCGCCATCCGCCAGCACGACCTCCGGCTTGACCGTCATGGTTCCACCGGTGAGCTGCTTGATCCGTTCGATCACGCCGGCAAAGGCGGCGTAACCGCGATAGGTTCCGCTCAACGTGGAGCGGCCGCGAATGGTGTAGACAATATCGTCGGTGACAAAGGTCGCGGCGGTCAGCAGGTCGTTGCGGTTGAACGCCTCGAAGAAATCCGTGAGGACCTGGAGGCTGTCGTTGTTGGCCATGGTCAGCTTAGTTCGCGCAGTTGTCCGCGCAGTCGCCCAAAAGTTTTCACAGAACTTCTTCCATTTTCACGCGCAGCAGCTCCACCATCGGGTAGGAAACCCCGAGCATCCAGCACATCAGCACATCGTGGTGGGTCTTGCCGCACACGGCGATGCGATACATCGTCGCCAGCGTGATGGCAACGAGCTTGTAGATGTTCAGGATCGTGTAGTAGTTCAGCGCCTCCGGATTGACCGACAAGCCGGAGGCCTTCTCGTAGGCGGCGTAGAACTCTTGCGCTGGCATAAAGCCGCCAACGAGGAAAGTCTTGCCGTCGTCGATGTGGTGGCCAAAGATCGGCATCGCCGCATAGGCCAGGTCTTCGTGGCGATCGCCGAGGTGACCCAGTTCCCAGTCGAGGATTGCACTGATCTTGTTGTCGTGTTCGGTATAGAGGAAGTTGCCGGTGCGGTAGTCGCCGTGGAGGATGGAAATGCGCTCCGTCTTCGGCATGTGCTCGCGTAGCCACGCCATGGTGAGGCGCATCAGCGGAATGTCCTCATGGACGTCCTCTTCCCAAATCCGCTCCCACCAGTTGAGTTGCCATTCCGCCGCCTGCGTACCCAGGGCCGGCGCTTCCATGGTGCTGAGGTCGGCCTGACGCCAGTCGCGAGTGTGAATTTTCACCAGGCAATCCACGAACTGGGCGCCGAGTATCGGCCGCAGGGCCGGGCCGAAGTTGGTGCCCAGTCCCGCCGACAGATCGTGTGGCAAATTGGTCGGCTTGGTGACGCCCTTGATGAAGCCACACACGATGGCGGGATAAGGAAAATATTTTCCGTCTTCATCGACCCAGTACACTTCCGGCACCGGAACGATGCCGTCGAAGGCCTTGATGATCTGGTATTCCCTTAGTCGGCTGGCTTCGGCCGTGGACTCGGCGGGCTCCATGCGCAGCACCATGGATCGGGTGGTACGGCCCACGCCTTCCAGATTCCAGGTCAACTCGAAGGCCATGTGCACCTTGGAGGCGCCGCCCGTCAGCCAGCGCGGATTGGCGATTTCGAACGAGTCTTTCAGTTGCGCTCCGAGAAACGCCCGCATTGCCTTGACCAGCGTTTCCAGCGGAATCTGTTTGAAGGGTGGCCCCGCGCGGCGTTGCAGCTTGCGCACGAGAACGCGGTCCACGGTGGGCTCGCAGGGAAATTTCTGCCGCAGGTGGCTGATCCATTCCGCCGACGGGCGATTCTTGTCTACGGTATTTGTCATTTATCCAGTGTTCAATAATGAAACAGCTAACCTCTCGCGAACCAGAATCCGGCCAGGACTATTCCCGGGAACACCAGCACCCAGGCTTCGAAAAAAAGGCGCCATTTGATCGGGGCGTCTTTCAGTTCCATGAAGTGGATGATCACCAGCCGCACCTTGACGGCGGCAATGACCAGGATCGCCGCGGTGGCGACCATGGATGTTGATGCTCCGCTCTTCAGCCACCAGGTACTGGCGCAGGTGGCCAGCATCAAGATCACCCATACGAACGTTGCAGGACTCAGCCAGAGCGTCAGGGGCCGTACCATAAATCACCTCATCAGGTACAACAGGGGAAACAGCACGATCCACAGCAGATCGACCATGTGCCAGTAGGTGGCGCCGCTTTCCAGGCCCAGCACGTTGTGGCTGCCGTATTTACCCGCCTTCGCTTTCTTCCACAATACGAAGAGCAGCACCGTGCCAGCGATGACATGCAGGAAATGGATGCCGGTGAGGATGAAGTAGTACATGAAGAAGTCGTTGGTCAGCATCGAAATGCCGTGGCTGAGTTTCTCCGTGTATTCCACCACCTTGAGCGAACAGAACGCCAGCCCGCACAGCGCGGCGGCGGCGAGCAGGTGCGGGACCAGCTTGACGCGGTTCATCTTGGCCGCATGCACGGCGAGCACCACGAACCAGCTGCTGGTGAGCAGGATCAATGTGTTGATCCCGCCGTAGTTGAAGTTGAGCGATTGCTGGGAAAGATTGAAGACATCGGGGTGCTTGCTGCGCTCGACGACGAAGGACGAAAAAAACAGGCCGAACATCAGCATGTCGGCCCCCACGAAAAGCCAGACGCCCGGGTCTCCCGGAAGGCGTCTGGTGTTCTCGGTCAATGTGTGCGACATCTCCATCTGCATTTTTACCTTCGTTCGCGGCGCCTACTTACCGGCTCTCGCCAGCGCCGCTTCTTCTTCCTGCTGCACGCGGTTGATGGCGCCGAACATGGCATAGCTGAGGACCATGACCCAGACAAACCAGCTGCCAAGTGCAACCCAGTAACCGACAAAGCCGCTCCAGGCAAAGGGCCCGGTATAGAAGAAGGGCAGGAAAGACAGCGGGATGATGGCGACTGCGCTGAAGATCGAATACCAGGCCACCCATTTGGGGATCAGCGGTTTGGCGCGCCGATCGATGAGGAAGACATAACCCAGCGCCAGTTCCTGCAGCGTCGTGGCCCAGTAGGTGGTGTCGAAGAAGAACCAGCCGAACTCATGCAGGGCGCGCACGATTTCCGGCGTCCGTTCTTCGATGTGGTAAGCCGCTGCCATCCAGGCCGAGGCGCCGACGAGGCCGATCACGGCGGTGATGACGCCGCCCATCTGCTCGACCACCGCGATCACACTGTCCTCGCCGTCGATCTTGGTCATGACGCGCGAGATGACCGCGCTCCAGACGAAGTAGAACGGGCAGATGATGACGCTGATGGTCATGCCGAAGCGGATGCGCAGGCTATGCTCGGTATAGTAGGCAAACAGGTCATTGATGGGCATGCCCGGCTCGTTGGGGGGAATGCCGACGCCGAGGTAGCCCCATCCAATAAGTTGTCCAAACAGGAAAATCAGGCCGCCCCAGGCGGCAAGTCGCCAGACATCGTATTTCTGCTTGGGGGTGCGGGCCTTGGCCACTAGCGGGGCGACGTAATCGTCGTCATGGGGGATTGCGCCGACGGTAGTAGTACTCATGGTTTCTCTCCTTTAGGTTGATTGCCTAAACAAAGTCCGTTGATATGCCGGACCCAAAACACTTCACACTTCAAAAACCGATTGTTCACTCGCTGCGACTCGACATGTAATCAATGTACGACCTTGGCCAGCACATCTCCAGCCATCCTGCCCCCGGTGCGCCGTCGATCTCCACCGACATGCCGGATTCGTTCATGACCGTGTCCGCCCTGACCGGAAACGCAAAGAAGGCAAACGTCTTGGCGACCACATTGACCGTCCGTCCCGCCGCATCGCGCACCACGGCCTTGAAGGATTTCTGCTTGAGAGCCAGGTCGCGTTCGTAATCGAAATCCACCGACGTAACCTCGGAAACGATTCCATACTTATAGATATAGCCACGCAAATGCACGATACCTTCGGAATGGATCTCGAAGAAATGCACCGCCAGGTCGGGGCCGGCTTGTCCTTCAAACCAGCGCCAATGCTGAATCGCGGGCCAGTCGCGGTGGCCCCAGGAATGGTCGCGGTGCCCCGTGTATTCGAAGGGAATGACGCGACCGTCTATGGTCACCGCGCCCTTGACCAGACCGCTCTGCTCGAAGCGGTTGTCGGCGATCATGTTCGGACAGCCGTCACGATGGCCACCGTAGGCGTAAGCGGGATGGATCGCATCGAAGCGAAGATTGACGGCGACACGCTTGCCCTGAAAAGTCACATCGGCCGATTCCAGCGTCATGTTTTGACGCATGTGCATGCCGCCGACCTTCCAGTCATCGAAGTTCATTCCGCTCGGCACGACGATGCCATCCTGAATTTCGAAGATGTGGCCTTCTTCCCCGATGGCGGGGCCGAACAGGCAGCACATGGCACCGGCGTTGTTCTCGGCGTCCACCCAGGTGTAGAGAAAAATCGTGACGCCTTCCTTTGGCAGCACCACCGCATAGGGAATCGACTCGCGACCGCCGTTCTTGCGCAGCACGTGGCGTCCGTCGTCCGCCACCTGCGGCAGCATGCGCTTCTCGATTTGGATCTGATCAAATTTCATTTGCCACGTCTCCATCAAATATTTTAATGCGTGCGACGCCAACGCGTCGCCGCTTGCCCTTACATGACTTCTTCCATGCGAGTGCGCAACATTTCCATCATCGGGTAGGACACACCGATCAGCCAGGCCATCAGGATGTCGTGATGGGTCTTGCCGCCGGACGAGATTCGGTACATCGTGCCAACCGCCAGGGCGACAAGTTTGTAGAGCCCCATGATGTAGTAATACTCGATACGTTTTCGATCCACGGGCAGGCCCGAGAGCCTTTCGTAGGTCGCGAAAAATTCGTCCTCCGACAGCAGCCCCCCCACCAAGAAAGTCTTGCCATCGTCGATGTAGTGACCAAACAGCGGCATCGCCGTATAGGCCAGATCCTCATGACGGTCGCCCAGATGGCCGAGTTCCCAGTCGAGGATGGCTGAAATTTTGTTGTCGTGTTCCGTGTAGAGAAAATTTCCTGCTCGATAGTCA